>NZ_JBGTZB010000017.1:0-49109 GCF_041807825.1 Streptococcus sp. E24BD
GTTTCAGAAACTTTGAAAAGACAAAACTCGCATTTTCATTGCCATAAACATAAAACGAGAGAAGACAAGAACTGTCCTCTCTCGGTGTTAAGTGGGTCAACCCACTACAGTTGACAAAGAGCCTCAAAAGCCAGCACTAGGCTGACTTTTAGATTATTTCTCCAAGTTCCAAATCTCCTCAGCATACTGGGTGATGGTATCGTCGGAGGTAAATTTATCAGAAGTCGCAATATTCATTAGGCTCATGCGTGACCAGGTCTTCTTGTCACGATAAAGGGCATCAATGCGCTCCTGCGCTGCCACGTAGGACGCAAAATCTTCCAGCAAGAAATACTCATCGTTATGGGTAATCAGAGCATCGTAAATCTCGCCACCTTCGCGCTGACTGTTTTGAATCGTCCCATTGACAAAGGTATCGACCACACGGCGTAGGACAGGATTGTTCTCATAAACCCCACGGGCGTAATAATCATGAGCCGCGTAGTGCGCGTAAACCTCGTCCTTGGTCATACCAAAGATGACAATGTTGTCATCGCCACACTCGTCCTTGATTTCGATATTAGCCCCATCAAGGGTCGCTAGAGTCACGGAACCTGTCATCATGAATTTCATGTTTGAAGTTCCAGAAGCTTCCTTAGAAGCTAGAGAAATTTGCTCTGACACATCCGCCGCTGGGATAATCAGTTCAGCCAAGCTGACGTTGTAATTTTCAAGGAAAACCACCTTGAGTTTGCCATTTAGGTTGGCATCATTGTTGATGAGGTTAGCCAATTCGTTGATGAGTTTGATAACAGACTTGGCAAAGTGGTAGCCAGGTGCTGCTTTGGCACCGAAAATGAAGACACGAGGCACCATGTCCTTGTCTGGGTTATCCTTCAAGTCATGATAGAGTTTGATGATATGAAGGACATTGAGCAACTGGCGCTTGTAGGCATGGAGACGCTTGACCTGCACATCAAAGATGGCATCTGTCGACACCTCAACACCTGTTGTCTCTTTGATATAAGCTGCTAGACGGGCTTTGGCCTGCTGCTTGACCTGATAGAACGTATCAAGCACAGCCTCATCATCAGCAAAGGCAGTCAGTTTTCTGAGCTCGTGAATATCCGTGCGCCAGCCATTGCTAATGGTTTCATCAATGGCAGCAGACAACTCAGGTGCCGCAATTTGCGTCCAGCGGCGCTGCACGATACCATTGGTCTTGTTGTTAAACTTCTCAGGATACAGCAAATAGAAATCGCGCAAGGTATCCTCAGTTAACAGGTCTGAATGGAGCTTGGCCACCCCGTTAACCGAATGCCCACCAATGATAGCCAAATGCGCCATGTGGACCTGACCGTCACGAATGATGCGTGTGCGATTGATTAAGTCCGTATCGCGACCCAAACCAGCTTGTTCTGCGACAAAACGATTATCAATCTCGTGGATAATCTGGGTAATCCGTGGAAGAACCTCTGTAAAGAGACCGGCATCCCATTTTTCCAAGGCTTCTGCCAAGATGGTGTGGTTGGTGTAGCTCATGGTTTTGACGGTCGTCGCCCAAGCCAAATCCCACTCCAAGCCATACTCATCAATCAAAAGACGCATGAACTCAGCTGGTGCAACCGCAGGGTGGGTGTCGTTGATGTGGACAGAAACTTTTTCATGGATAGCTTCCAGCGGCAAGCCCTGCTTGAGATAGGACTTGATGATGGTTTGAAGGCCAGCTGAGGTCATGAAATACTCTTGCGTTAAGCGGAGCTTCTTGCCTTCGATGCTGCTGTCTTCAGGGTAGAGCACTGCAGTGATGTCCTTAACCCGACGACGGCTCTCGATGGTTGGGTAGTGGAGTTCCTCTTCCTCAGGGATTTCGACATCCCAGAGGCGCAAGTTGTTGACCACGCCGTTTTGGAAGCCAATCTGAGGTACATCGTAAGGCACAGCACGCAGGGTCTGGGCATTTTCATAAACAGGCTTAAACTTGCCGTTGTCGTCCATTTGCAGGTAGACATTGCCGTAGATTTTGACATCAACAATGTCGTGGTCCTGACGGACTTCCCAGACGTTACCAATTGACCCGAACCAAGTATCTGGCAACTCCACCTGATAACCATCAACAATCCGTTGCTTGAAGAGACCGTAGCGGTAGCGGAGACCATTACCACAACCTGGATAGCCTGTGGTCGCTAGGGAATCCATGAAGGCCGCTGCCAGACGCCCAAGACCACCGTTACCGATCGCCATGTCGTGCTCAGCATTTTTCACCGCATCAAAATCAATCCCTAGCTCGTTAAAACCTGCCTTAACCGTGTCTAAAATGCCCAAGTTGAGCAAGTTTGTCTCCAGCATCCGTCCTGGCAAGAATTCAATGGAGAAATAGTAAGCAATTTTTTGTTGCTTATCAACCAATTCCTGTTTGCGGTTAAGCCATGGACGGGTCGCATATTTGCGCACCACTCGCGCTAAGGCGACAAAAAGTTCTGATGGCGTCGCCGTTGCCACCTTGATAGCATTTTCCTGATGGAGTTTGTCCTTGAAATCGCGGACAAAATGCTCCACCGTCAGGTCATTTTCAAAAAAAGTCATGTGTTTTAAGTATCCTTTTTATTTTTTTGGCAATGGCAAAGCAGCCGTCTATAATTGCTCATATAAATTGATGTAGGCTAGGCTAGCTGTCTCCCATGAAAAATCCTGAGACATGGCTGACTGCTGTAATGTCGCCCAGTCATCTTGACGATTATAATATACATCCAAGGCATTTTCAAGTGTTTTGGTCAGCAAATACCCTGAAAGCCCTTTAAAGGCGAATCCTGTCCCTGACTTGTCAAATTGGTTGTAAGGTTGAACCGTGTCACGTAGACCACCGACCTCATGCACCAAGGGCAGACTGCCGTAGCGCATGGCCATCATCTGAGACAGTCCACAAGGCTCAAAGGCTGACGGCATGAGGAAAAGGTCGCTAGCCGCATAAATCTGCTGAGCCAACCCCAAATCAAAAGTAATATTAGCCGACAACTTATCTGGGTATTGGCTAGCAAACCAAGCGAAGGTCTGCTCAAAATCGGCATAACCAGTTCCCAAAAGGGCAACCTGCACATCAAATTGCAGGATATGGTGCAGCTCGCTGACCACCACATCAAAGCCTTTTTGGTCGGTCAAACGAGACACGACCCCAATCAGAGGAACATCTGCCCGCACAGGCAGACCCAATTTTTCCTGTAAGAGCGCCTTGTTTATCGTTTTACCAGATAGGTCTCCTGCGGAGAAGTGTGCAGGCAGGTGCGGGTCGGTCTCCGGATTAATCAGATCGGTATCAATCCCATTGACAATCCCCGTCAACTTACCAGCTTCCATCCGCATAATCACGTCCAAGCCCTTGCCGAACTCAGGGGTCATGATTTCCTCAGCATAGGAGGGTGAGACCGTCGTCACACGATCGGCATAGAGCACGCCAGCCTTCATCCAGTTAAGGCAATCATTCCAGCGCAAGGCGCCATCCTCATAACGCTCAGCACCAACCCCAAACAAGTCTCCCAGCATGGCAGGGTCAAACTGCCCTTGGAACTCGATATTGTGAATGGTAAACACCGTCTTAATCCCACGGTAAGCGTCAATCCAGTCGTATTTTTCCTTGAGCAAATATGGCATCATGGCGGTGTGGTAGTCATGGACGTGGAGCACATCTGGGATAAAGCCGACCTGCTCCATAGCTTCCAAGGCTGCCAGTTGGAAGAAGGCAAAGCGCTCGCCATCGTCCCAGTCCCCATAAACCTTACCTCTGAAAAAATAATGCTGATTATCCACAAAGTAGAAGGTCACCCCGTCACGCACCAAACGCTTGATGCCGACATACTGACGACGCCAGCCAACTTGAGTGTAAAAATAGCAAACCTCCTCGACCTGATCGCCGAATTTACCTGCCACCACGTCGTAGTAAGGTAGCATCACCGCCACCTCGTGCCCATGCTGAACAAGAGATTTAGGCAATGCCCCAATGACATCGCCTAAGCCTCCTGTCTTGGCAAAAGGTGCCCCTTCTGCCGCGACAAATAATAATTTCATCCGATAATGTCTCCTGTGATTTCTTGACCCTTACCGATAACAATCGGATTGTCCTTGCTGCCACGAATGGTCACACCAGCTGGAATAGTGACAGACTTATCAATAATGGCATACTCAACCCTTGCCCCAGCTTCGATGGTGACCTTTGGAAAGACCACTGAGTGAGCGATATGAGCACCTTTTTCCACACGGCAAGACCGAGACACGATGGAATGGTCAACCTCACCAGCAATAATGCTACCAGAGGCAAATTGGGAATTGGTCACCTTAGAGCCGTCTGCAAAATAAGTCGCCTCTTCGTTTTTCACTTTGGTGTACACTTTTTGATTAGTGTAAAGGAGTGAGTGGAATTTCTGCAGATCCAGCATGTCCATGTTAGCCTTATAATAAGACTGGACGGAGCTGATATTGGACAGGTAGCCAGTGTATTCAAAAGCCAGAGCTTTTTCAGACACAATCAGCTCGCGCAAGAGGAAGCGGAGCTTCTTCGGATTGTCCTTTTTAGCTTCCTCTTCCATCTTTTCAATCAACCAAGGCGTGTTAACAACATAAATGTCAGCTGACATATTTTGCGTTTCAACCGTGGTATCATTGTTTTCGATACCAACAACGTTGTCCCCCTCATCGATGGTCAAGATGGCATTGGCATCCGAACGAGCCTCTTTTGGCAATTTTTTGTAAACGACCGTGATATTGCGCTTATTGACATTGTGGAGGTGAAGCACACCTTCAAGATTGATGTTGCTGAGGATATCACAGGACATGTAGACTGTCTGGTCAGAGCCTGATCGCTTGAGGTAGGTCAAAATCTGCTCATAGTAGTCCCTGTCCGTCACCTCACTGGCCACATCCGTCTGATAGAACCCAAGGAAATAATGGCTGAGCAGGGTATTTAATCCCCACTCCCGACCAGATCGGATATGGTCGAAGACTGAGCGGATATTTTGCCCACGGAAAATCCCATAGACACTACGAATACCTGCGTTGGCCAGTGTTGAGAGCTGGAAGTCAATCAGGCGGTATTTGCCGTCAAATGGCAGAGCAGCCAGAGGACGGTTGTCTGTCAAGCTGCCCATGTCTGGGTAGCCAACCGCATTGCCTAAAATCGCTGAATACTTATCAATCTTCATTTGGAATACCTACTTTCTCATCGTAACCCACTACTTGCACCTCTTGCGTCCCATCAATCACAACACCGTCACTGATAATCGCTCCTTCTCCGATGATGGCACGAGTAATTTTTGCCCCTTTACCAATCTTAGCCCCGGTCATGATGAAGCTGTCCTTAATCTCAGCCCCTTCCTTGACCTGAACATTGGTTGACAAAATGGAGTGCTCAACACTACCTGCCACAAAGCAGCCATCAACAACCAAAGAATCCTTGACACTGGCTGTCTCGGTGATAAAGTTTGGCGGTGCGATATGGTTTTTGGAGTAAATTTTCCATGAACGGTCACGACTGTCCAGTTCGTTATCAACAGCGATATACTCCATGTTAGCCTCCCAGAGGGATTCGATGGTGCCGACATCTTTCCAATAACCTGAGAAGTTATAGGTGTAAACCCGCTCACCAGACTCCAGATAGGCTGGGATGACATGCTGACCAAAGTCAGACATATCGATATTGTTCTTTTCAGCAGAGACCAAAAGTTCACGCAGACGGGCCCAGTTGAAGATATAAATCCCCATGGAAGCCTTGGTTGATTTTGGCTGGGCTGGTTTTTCCTCGAACTCAACGATACGGTCATTGGAATCCGTGTTCATGATGCCAAAACGGCTAGCTTCCTTAAGTGGTACGTCGATAACCGCCACTGTCAGGCTGGCTTGATTGTCCTTGTGGGTCTGGAGCATGTCATCATAGTCCATCTTGTAGATGTGGTCACCTGACAGGATCAGGACATACTCTGGATTGATGCTGTCAATGTAGTCGATGTTTTGATAAATGGCATGGCTGGTACCTAGGAACCAACGGTTGCCTTCTGTAGCGGAGTAAGGTTGTAAGATAGTCGCTCCGCTATTGATCCCATCAAGTCCCCAAGAAGAACCGTTCCCGATATGGCTGTTGAGCGCCAAGGGCTGGTACTGGGTGATGACACCGACGTTGTTGATGCCTGAGTTGGCACAGTTAGACAGGGCGAAATCGATAATGCGGTAGCGACCGCCAAATTGCACAGCAGGCTTGGCGATGCTTTGGGTCAGCTTGCCGAGGCGCGTGCCTTGACCACCTGCTAGAATAAGGGCTAACATCTCATTTTTCATAGGTTTTTCCTCTTTTTTATTGTTTTTCTTATTGCTTTCTGTCCCTGCGCTTAACCTTCCAGATGGAAGCACCGAGGGCTGGGAGAGTGAAGCTAAGGGTATGGTGATAATCTTTCCAGAGACCTTGTTGTGTTTTGGTTAGCGGATTATGCTCTTTCCATACGCCACCATAGATTTCAAGTTCTGTATTGAAGACTTCTTCATAAAGCCCTGCCATAGGCACACCGATGGTAAAACTTGGTCGTTCAACAGGTGCCATGTTAAAGACGCAAATCAGAAGCTCGCCTTTGGCATTTTTCCGAATAAAGGACAGGACAGACTCCGCACGGTTATCCGCATCGATAATCTCAAGTCCCTCATAACGGTCGTCAATCTGCCAGAGCACCTTGTTATCCTTGTAGAACTGATTGAGGGTACGTGTGAATGCTTGCATCTTGGCATTCATCTCGTCCTCCAGATTGCTCCACTCCAGCTGGTAGTCGTGTTTCCACTCGAGGAACTGACCGAACTCGCTGCCCATAAAGAGCAGTTTTTTCCCAGGGTAGCAAATTTGGTAGGTGTAGAGATTGCGCAGACCAGCGAACTGGTTGTACCGATCACCGAACATCTTGTGCATGAGGCTCTTCTTGCCATGGACAACTTCATCGTGGGAAAACGGCAGGACAAAGTTCTCATTGAAGCAATACATGAAGCTGAAGGTCACTAGATTGAACTCATGCTGCCGATAGATGGGGTCCATCTCGTAAAAGCGGAGAATATCATTCATCCAACCCATGTTCCACTTGTAGTCAAAACCAAGACCGCCCTGCTCAATCGGCTGGGTAATCGGTGTTGCAGCGGTCGACTCCTCGGCAATCATCATGACATCAGGATGGCGTTCCTTTATGACCCGATTGAGTTTCTGCAAGAATGCAATGCCTTCTAAATTATGGTTCCCACCGTCCTTGTTTGGCAACCAAGGGCCATCATCGTAATCTCGGTAGAGCATGTTGCTAACCGCATCGACACGAATGCCATCAATGTGATAATGCTCAATCCAGTAAAGGGCTGAGGAAATCAGGAAGGACTGAACTTGATGTTTCCCAAGGTCAAAGTTAAGCGCTCCCCAACGGTAGTTGTTGGCCTCATGCTCTCCCTGATACTCAAAGGTCGGTGTCCCATCATAATAGGCTAGGGCATCATCATTTCTGGTAAAATGCCCAGGCACCCAGTCAACCAAAACCCCAATATTGTGCTGGTGACAAGTGTCCACAAAGGCTTGAAAATCCTCAGGCGTCCCATAACTATACTCAAAGGCAAAATAACTCATGAGTTGGTAGCCCCAAGACGCGCCAAGTGGATGCGCCATCAGGGGCATAAACTCCACATGGGTGTAGTTCATCTCGACCAGATAAGGGATTAACTCCGCCGTTAACTCCTTAAAGGTATAAGGCTTGCCCGTCTCGTCTTGTTTCCAAGAACCAGCATGCACCTCATAAATATTGACCGGCCGCTCCTTAAAGCCCCAGCGCTTGCGCCGCCCCATCCAGAGCCCATCACCCCACTTGTAGGACCAATCGGTCTTGATAACCGCCGCTGTCCCTGGACGTGCTTCCAGATAGCGGGCAAAAGGGTCGATTTTCTCCACCTGCGAGCCATCGCTACGTGTCACCAGATACTTGTAGAGCTGCCCTTCATGCGCTTGGGTGCTCACGGCCTCCCAAATACCTGCTTCATCTTTTGCCATGGGCAATGGCTGAGCTGTCCAGTCGGTAAAATCACCAATAAGAGCAACAGCTTGCGCATTTGGTGCCCAAACCCGAAAGGCATAACCATCCCCCTCACGGTGAACCCCTAGAAAGTTCTGGGCATAGTACTGCTCACCTTGTCCAAAGAGCCATGTTACTTCTTGTTTTCCCAAATAAATCCCTCCTTTTTATGTCAAACGTTTGACATTATTCTAAAAAACAAAAACCAACCCTTAAAAAAAGGATTAGTTTTGATTGTCAAGGACCAGATAAGTCAACGGTTCCAATTCTAAATGAGTTAAACGGAAACGTTTACTATTTGTTCCTATTATAGCACAGTTCTCGATACTTGTCATCTGTATTTCGAGATTTTTTCCACTATTATTGAAAAATATTTTGTAATTTTTTTCTCCGCTTACTGAAAATTCTATAATTCCCGAACCTTTATCAGCAAAATTAACAAAAGTCTTCTGGCGAATCTCCTCAAAGGTCGGAGATGAAAAAGCACTGTCCGTCGTTTTCAGAACAATCAAGTTCCTTAACCGTTCAACCATCTCTTTGTTAGTCGTCACCAAATCCCAATCCACCTGATTGACTTCATCAGGAGCATTGTAAGAATTCATGGCCCGCTCTCGGTCATCCTGAGTCAATTGACC
This sequence comes from Streptococcus sp. E24BD, assembly GCF_041807825.1. Lineage (NCBI taxonomy): Bacteria > Bacillati > Bacillota > Bacilli > Lactobacillales > Streptococcaceae > Streptococcus > Streptococcus sp. E24BD. The sequence continues at coordinate 8,684 of NZ_JBGTZB010000017.1, forward strand.
ATTTTCCCCTGTCGGATAAAGTTTTGTTCGTCCAAACTCCTGCCCCAGTTGAACAAAGCACATGCCCTGCAGGAGCAGATTGAGGGCATTGGCAACTTCGATGCGCCTGAGATGAATTTCCTCGTCATCATCTGGGTGCAAGTGCCAAAAAAGGTCATTAAGGTTGTAGTTGTCATGGGCTTCGATATAGTTGAGAACCTGATGTGGTGTGAGATAGCCATTAAGCTCATCACTGCCGAGAATACTTCTAGCCACAACATCTTCTGTCGCAGCCCCTGAAACAAGACCACGTTTGAAATCACCATAGACTTCTGCCCCTTTGATGGCATCACGTTGGTCGTCGTTGAAAAATCCGACCCCAGGCATCAGGTGAGCATTGGCTTTTTTAGCCTTAGCCTCTGGAATCAAGCCTGTCCCCATGTCCCACCCCTCACCATAGAGGAGAATCCGAGGGTCAACTTCATCAACAGCTTGGCGAATGACATTCATGGTCTCCACATCGTGCAGTCCCATGAGATCAAATCGAAAACCGTCTACCCCATATTCCTTTATCCAGTAGAGGATGGAGTCAATCATGTACTTGCGGAACATTTCCTTGTCACTCGCCGTCTCGTTCCCACAGCCTGATCCATTGTGGAAAGACCCATTTGCCGTCATGCGGTAATAATAATCAGGCACTGTCAGCTGAAAGGCTGAATCACGGTTGGAGTAGGTATGGTTGTAAACCACATCTAAAATCACCCCAATTCCTGCCTCATGGTAGGCTTGGATAACTTGCTTGAGCTCTAAAATTCGAGTAGCTGGATTGTGCGGGTTGCTGGCAAAAGAAGCCTCTGGGACATTGTAATTTTCAGGGTCGTAGCCCCAGTTATAGGCATAGTTCCCCTCGTCATCAAAAGTCTGGTGGTGATCAAAGACTGGTTGAAGCTGGATATAGTTTACCCCCAGAGACGTCACATAATCAAAGCCTGTCTTATCCCCATACTGGTTAATCGTTCCTTTTTCGATAGCCCCTAAGTACTTCCCTCGATGTTCTGGAGAAATACCAGAGGTAGGGGACTTCGAAAAATCACGGATATGCATTTCCATGATGACGGCCTGATTAGGATTATCCAGTCGCCAAGAAGCTGCTGCACCATGAACAACCTCAAATCCTGTCGGAACTAACTCCTCAGGTGCAATCAAGACTGACCGTTTCCCATCAGCTGTTGTCGCTGTGGCATAAGGATCCCTACTGTGCTTAAAGGTTCGCTTGCGGTAGTAAATCCGGTAGCGATAAGCCTGATAGTTATGGTCACCAGGTATAGTCGCAAACCAGACACCGCAGGTGTTTTGCTGATGGTCATCCGGGCTGCTGACCTGACCTCGCTCCATCTCGAACACCTCACGGACACTAGCTCTATCCTCAGTAGACTGATAAAAAATTAGTTCAACGCGTTCAGCGGTCGGTGCCCAGAGGCGAAACTCAGCTGCATCCGGACTATACCTAGCCCCTAACCAACCTGAGAATCCCCACTTGTGATCAAAAGCTCTGCTATTGACCGCCATATCATAGGCATGCGGCTGACGACGACCATAGTGAGGGCTAGCTACTGCTGCCTGACGGGAATAATAGACCATCTCGTCACCATCTACCAACCAAATCTCGGTCTTTTTCATACCAAACTCACGGTGAATGGCGTAGTCACTCGTTTTTTCCCCCCAGTTTTTCGTCTTTATCATCACATAGACCTTGGGGAGGAAATAAGGAGCAGGGTAGGTGAGGTTCGCGACCGCACCAAAGCTGTCAAAACGTTGAAAATGCGCTTCTTTTCCCTCTTGAAAGTCCCGCCATTGCCACAAATTGAGGTCAAAATAATTTTTATACCGACTATGAAAATGAACCGTTACACGGTTTTCTAGTACCATTTTGCTTGTTTTTATCCCCTTCTATTCTTGTTTTGGAGCCCTTTTCTCCCAGTCATCTACCTCATGACTAAACTTTTGAGCCATAGCAAGGCGTTCGAGTTCGGCAGGGCTAGCCACCATCGCCTCATCGGCAATGTCATCTGTATTGACAAAAAAGGTAATATGCTTATTTAGATTTTCCAACTTAATTGGGGCATCACCGCCATATTCGCCATCCAGGTTAATCATCATGCGTTGATCACTTGTTGGGTGAATGGTGATGGTTCTGGTTTTGATGTAAACCACACGCTTGTCCTCGATATGTTTGCCACCGTTTAAGACCAAGCGAATCAAATCTAAAATTTCCAGCAAATTAGCTGTCTTGATTAAAATCAAGGTGAAAAATCCATTATCCAGCTGAGCATCTGGTGCTAGCTGCTCAAACCCTCCAACCGAGTTGGTTAAGGCTGCAAAGATGAGAGAGACTTCCCCTTCAAAAACACCCTCATCGTGCTCAATCCGAAGAGGAATCATGGTCAATTGAGGCAATAACTCCACTCCCTTAACCAGATAGGCGAGGTAACCAAACATGGTTTTGAGTTGGCTAGGCACAGCATACGTCACCTCTGTCAAGCTACCCGCTGCAGCGATATTGATAAAATACCGCTCCCCGTAAGCTCGCCCAATATCCATCTGCAAGACCTGATTTTTACCAATCAGTTTTGCTGCTGCAACAGGATTCCCACGCGGAATTTTCAAAGCCCTAGCATAGTCATTGGTGGTGCCGGCTGGAATAATAGCAAGAGCTGGACGTTTATCTAACGGTGCAATGCCGTTGACCACTTCGTTTATCGTACCGTCCCCTCCACCAACAACAATCAAATCAAAACCTGCCAAAGCAGCTCGCTTGGCTTCTTCAAGCGCTGAATTCGCCTCTGGTTTAGTCTGAAAGGCAGACGTCTCATAGCCAAAACCTTCCAGAATCTCCAAAATTTCCGGCACTGCCTTGAGCATCAGCTCCTGACCAGAGGTCGGATTATAAATCAATCGTGCACGTTTTTGCATTTCGTTACCTCCTACAGGTTCTCGAGCCAAGCTTCATCGCGGACCGGAATACCCAGTTCTTGCGCTTTGGTTAGTTTACTCCCCGCATCTGCACCTGCAACGACAAGGCTAGTTTTCTTAGACACAGCGCCTGAGACTTTGGCGCCAAAGGCTTCTAGCTTTTCCTTAGCCTCGCTTCGGGTCAGGCGCTCCAACTTACCCGTCAAAACTACGGTTAGTCCCGACAGCTGAGCATCTGCCGCCACCCGTTGACCGAGATAAGCGAGATTAACTCCCCTCGCCTCGAACTCCGCAAGGACCTGTTTAGCGCCTTCCGTGGCAAAATAGCTGAGCAGGTTGGTGGCAATCACCCCACCTAAACCATCTATTCCAGCGATGTCATCTTCCTCAGCCGTCGCTAGCGCTTGTATACTCCCAAACTTTTCTAGGAGGAGCTTGCTGGCTTTACTGCCCACATGCCGAATGCCCAAGCCAAAAAGCAGTTTCTCTGCTGAATTATCTTTACTAGCTTGGATAGCTTCGTAGAGCTTGGTAGCTGATTTTTCCTTGACATTTGGTAAGGTCAGCAACTGGTCGATGGTCAACTGATAAAGATCAGCCACATCATGTACCAGCCCTTTGGCAAATAATTTCTCAACCACAGATGGACCTAGACCTGCGATGTTCATGGCATCACGACTGGCAAAATGTTCCAGACGAGCCTTCATCTGGCTAGGACAGAGCGGGTTGATGCATCGCAGAGCTACTTCGTCAGCGTAGTGATCCAGTTCTGCCTGACAGGAGGGGCAGGTGGTTGGAATTGCCATAGGCTCTTGCAGGGTACGTTTGCTTTCTACCACACGCAGAACAGCTGGAATGATGTCACCCGCCTTATAGACGATAACCGTATCTCCAATCCGAATATCCTTGTCCGCAATGTAGTCAACATTGTGCAAGGTCGCACGGCTGACAGTCGTTCCTGCCAACTGGACTGGGGTCAGATTGGCAGTCGGTGTCACCACACCTGTCCGACCAACGGTCCAATCCACCGACTGGATAACGGCTTCTTTTTCCTCAGCCGGAAACTTATAGGCGACAGCCCACTTGGGCGCCTTAACCGTAACCCCCAATTCCTCCTGCATGGCTAGACTGTTAACTTTGATCACAATCCCATCTATATCGTATGGAAGACTGTTCCTCTGCTCGGCTATTTCTTCAATAAATCGCCAAATTTCCGCCATATCACTAGATATGAGCGAACGATTGTTGACCGAAAAGCCCAGATGGCGCAGATTGGCTAACACCACCTCCTGACTGTCTAGGCTGATTGCCCCTGCTATCTGATAGAGGAAGGTCGCCAGCTGACGCTTGGCAACCACAGCCGTATCCAACTGACGCAAGGTCCCCGCCGCCGCATTTCGTGGATTGGCAAAGACAGGCTCGCCTGCTTCCTGCCGCTCTGTGTTGATACGGTCAAAGGCAGCCCGTGGCAAATAAGCCTCTCCCCGAACAGTCAGGTCGACGGGCTCAGGCAGAGTCAGGGGAATATCCTTAATCCGCTTGAGGTTTTCGGTGATATTCTCACCGACTGTCCCATCACCACGTGTCGCACCCACAACGAGTTTCCCTGCCTCGTAAGTCAGCGAAATTGACAGCCCATCAATCTTTAGCTCTGCCAGATAGGTCGCTTGTGGGAACTCCGCCTTTACTCGACGGTCAAATGCTTCTAACTCCTCTAAAGAAAAGACATCTTGTAAGGAAAAGAGGGGATAGGCGTGCTGGTGTTTGTCAAAACCTGCCAAAACCACACCACCCACACGATGGGTTGGGCTATCAAATAAGACAAACTCAGGATAAGCAGTCTCTAACTCAACCAGCTGACGATAGAGCTGATCATACTCACTGTCGGACACACTGGGATTATCCAAGGTATAGTACTCATAAGCATAGCGGTTGAGTTGCTCAACCAAGGTTTTCATCTGTTCTTGCATAGGACTATTATACCATACAAAGTGCATCAGTGAACATGACAAAACACTAGACTGGCATCACCAATCTAGTGTTTATTAGCTTATTTAGAGCGTCTTCTCAAACCAGCCAATCCTAGAGCTGCAACAAGGGCTGCACTTCCGAGAAGAGCAACGCCTGAGCCTTGCTCTCCTGTATTTGGCAAGCTTGGTTTGCTAGAGTTTATTGGAGTTTGCGCTGACACTGATGATGCTGTCGGCTGGTTTGTCTGGATTTCAGCTGTTGGGGTAGACGTTGTCGGTTGGCTAGTTACTGGCGGAGTTGTTTTACCTGGATAATCGTTCTTGTCTTCTAGATTCGTCTCAGCTAGAAGCTCTACATAATCTACAAAACCATCGCCATCGGTATCCAGGTCTTTTTTAACAGAAACGAGACGAGTTTCTGGGTTAATCTTACCGTAGCGCTCTTCTGAAATTTCAGTTTTTCTGAGGAAATCGGAGAGCACGCTATCCATGCTTGGCCCTTCTTCGCGTTTACCGCCGAGCATGTTGTAGCCATCACCACCTGCTGCTAGGAAATCGTTGGTTGCTAGGTAGTAGGTCTTGGTTAAATCCAAGTCCTGATAGCTGTCAGTTACCTTGTCATAAATTTTAATGCCTAAAATCCGTTCCTCCGCAGGTAGATTGGTATCATAGACGACGTATGCCCCAGACACATGGAGGAAGCCACCGCTAGCTTCAAGTAAGGGATTGCCATTGCTATCAAGAACCGGCTGACCGTCCTTTTGCTGTGTGATAGAACCCAATGACTTGGTAAACATGTCTTTAATCTGCTGACCAGTCACTTCGATCTGGGAAATAATGTTACCAAATGGCAAAACAGCAATAATATCACCCTTGGTCACTGGTTTATCCTTAGCGATGGTCGCACGAAGGCCACCACCATTTGTCACTGCTAAATGAGTCGGATGACTGAACCCTGTTTGACCGTAGTCCCAAAGGGCATCAGCAACCAAATTCCCCAAATTGGTTTCACGAACGCGAACATTTTCGCGGTCGCCATTAAGCTCAACAGGGCTATTGTCCAGAACAACAACAGCGTTCTCTGCATCGTATTTTGCTTTGATGGCAGCTACCTTTTCAGCAATAGCTGAGTTAGCTGTTAAAGCTTTGCCGTCTTTCATCGTAATAAGACCAGCTTCTACACCTGCTTGAGAAAGCGTGATTTTACCAATATTATTAAGGTAGCTTCCTGTCTGCGTGTAGGTCACATTAGTGCCATATTTGGCTTGAGAAACAGTATGTGAGTGCCCGTCAATGACAATCACCCGCTTATTTTTCAAGAGTTCGTTAGCTGCTAAGGCTTCTGCTAGGGTACTGCCCTGCCATGCCACAGGAGTTGTGCTATCAATCCCCAAGTGGGCTAGGATAACGTAGTTGTTATAGGACTGGCGTGCCTCAATCTCAGTGATAACATTGTTCACTTCTGTAATCGGATCACGAAACTCAACGCCGTTAACGTTATTTGGATGGGTTTTAGTTGATGTTTCAGGTGTGGTCACACCGATAACGACAAACTCATCACCAGAGACGTCAGGTGTCTTGTCAACAATCGTGGACGCTTCAAACAGACGAGCACCATTGACATAAGTGTTGGCACTGAGAAGCGGGAAGTTCAGAGATTGTTTATACTTTTCAGCCTGTTCCAAACTAAAGTCAAACTCGTGGTTCCCAACTGCCATCGCATCATAGCCGATGTCGTTCATGAGCTCAGCCATGTCCTCACCCTTAGTCGAGTTAGAAATCGGTAGACCTTGGAAAGCATCACCAGCATCTAAGACTAAAGTCGGTCCTTCTTGACGGGCTTCTTCCACTGCTGTCGCAAGCTTGGCCATACCAATCACATCACGTCCTTCCTCAATTCGACCATGAATGTCGTTGGTGTGAAGAATGGTAACCTGGTCAGATGATGGCTGACTTCCAGCTGTCTCCTCTGCCTGAACTGTTGTGGACAAGATTGTCGCAGACAAAAAGAGACCAGACAATGTTGGCAATAGCAACGATGTTTTCTTCATCATATCCTCCAATAATAAAAACGTTTCACACTTTTTATTATACAGGAATATCGTTCAAGAATAAAGTAATAATAGTTTATTTTTACAAAATATTCGTCTTTAACGGAGCCAATCAATTTCTAGCAAGCCCCGACTAGTCAAAAATGCATTTGCCTTTGAAAAAGGACGGCTGCCAAAAAAACCACGATAAGCCGATAAGGGGCTAGGGTGGGCTGATTCTAACACCAAATGCTGAGGGTTAGTCACCAGTGCTTTTTTCTTTCGTGCATAAGATCCCCAGAGGATAAAAACAACTGGTTGCGCTTGCTGATTAACCACCCGGATAACCGCATCTGTAAAGGTCTCCCAGATAAGACCAGCATGCCCATTGGCCTGACCAGCAGGCACCGTCAAACAGGCGTTTAAGAGCAAAACCCCCTGCTCAGCCCATGGTGTCAAATCATGATGAGACCGCTCACCCAAATCGTCAGCTAGCTCCTTGAGGATATTTTGGAGAGATGGCGGAGCAGGCAGGTCATTAGGAACAGAAAAAGACAAGCCCTGCGCTTGCATGGGGCCGTGATAGGGATCCTGACCTAAAATAACCACCTTGACTTCTTCTAAGGCTGTTGTTTGCAGGGCAGCAAAGACCTTATCCTTTGGCGGATAGACTGTTCCCTGTGCATAAACGTCATTTAAAAAATGATTGATGTTGGCAAAATACCCCTCAGGTAGCTCTGACTTAATCAAGTCATGCCATGTTGAATGTGCCATGTTTCGACCTCCTTTTTTTGGCTTTATTGTACAGGACTTAACCTAAAAAATCAAACCATCCTTGAACCAGTTAATAGACCTGTAGCCGCTTTTCCAGCTCTGCTTGCCCCAAAGCATAGAGGGTACAAATCACCCAATAAATCAGCGACACACAAATATAAACGGTCATGTAGTCCCACCTGGCTCCACCGACGATTTTTGCCTTTTGAAACATCTCTGGAACACTGATCATGGCGGTAATGGCTGTACTTTTAACCATGTCCAATAAGACATTACTCAACGGCGGTAAGGCAATCCTAAACGCCTGGGGAATAATCACCTTACGGTAGATGCTAGCGATGGGTAACCCTAGAGCACGTGCCGCCTCCCATTGCCCCTTGTCAACCGCCTGCAAGGAGGAGCGAATTATTTCTGAAATGTAAGCACTAGACATGATGCTAAAAGCCAAAATGCTAGAGGTTACCGCATCAAATTTTATCCCAACATAAGGTAGACCAAAATAAATCAAAAAGAGAAACACCATCATAGGAATCCCCCTCATCAGGGATAAATGTGCCTGCACCAGCCAGCGCAAGGGAGCAAAACGCGACAACCGAGCCACTGCCACGAAAAAGCCTAATAGTGTTCCTAAGCCAAAACCAATCAGTGATAAGCCCAAGGTCCAGGGCAAGCCCTCTAAAATTTTGGGGATAGCTTCCTTGGCCACCTCAGGGTTAAACATTGCTTCCCAGCGAATATCCATATTTTTTCTCCTTTTGATCTATTTATGCTATTGATCTCCAACACGAGAAGATGAGAGGCTAAGTCAAGCGCCAAACCTCAACTGTACTTTTCAATATGTCAGACCGCCAAGCCTGGTTCATTCACTAACAGTCAAGCCTTAACATTCATTAGACCTATCTTGAAAAAGCTCGTCTTCCACTCAACACTGCCATTTCCAAAGCTTCCTCTAGGCTTTCTATCCATCGATTCGTTCAAGGATTCACGCACGATTTGAAACATTTTGTATTTTTTGATATAATACAATTATAATATATAATAAGCACTCAAGCGATGTTAAACACATCGTCGCAAGACATTAGAAAGGATGCGCTAAGCGCAAGTGGTAACTTTTCATAGTATATAAAGTCATCTTTTTTTGGATCTGCCTTTTGATCGTTCTTTTTTCTGATAAACTTTTCAAAAAGCATACCCTTGCTTGGAAAATAGTTTTCGCTATCCTAGCAGCAATCGCTTCGATATCGTTTATGTTCTAGTAACCACTTTAAAGACCTCCTTTGGGAGGTTTTTTAGTCACCTCCTCTTAAAAAAGTTCAGCATGACCTACTAATCCATATAACGTTTAGGACTTTTCATCAAAAAAAAGCGACAGCACCGACTGCTGTCAGTCTGGTTGGCTGTCCCTCTATGATGTTTTATTTTGAAAAATCAACTACTGGCAATTTATCCGCACCCTCTTCAGGCTTAGTCAAATCAGCACCTGAATAGTATTTTTCAGACAAAGCTTTTAAAGTGCCATCAGCAATCATCTCTTCAATGATTGGATCGATTTTCTGTTTCAAGCTGTTATCAGCCTTGTTCATCACCATGGCTTGTTTGGTTGGGTTATACTTGGCTTTACCCATGGCAAGGTTAGGGAACTGTTCCTTCATCATTTCGACATAGAGCGCTTGGGTGTAGTAATCGTTTGGAATGAAATCTGTTCGACCATTCTCAACGTCGCGTAGGTAAACATCGCCTGACACGTTGTCATAAGTGACCAATTCTGCACCAAGTTTTTCTGCCAATTTCATAAAGTTGGTTCCTGCTTCACCAGCAGCTTTTTTGCCCTTCCAGTCAGACAAGTCAGCTTTTTCGATGCCTGATGACCCATCTGCACGGACAATCATCCCACTGACAGAGTATTTGTAAGGAACAGAGAGATTATACTTTTCCTCACGCTCTGGGGTACTGTCTAGATTGTTCACAAAAAGGTCAACACTACCGTTATCAACAGAAGCAAAGGATTCTGCAAAAGCCAGTTCTTGGTATTCCACCTTGATACCGAGACGCTTAGCAATTTCGTTTAATAGCTCAATTTCGTACCCTGTCAATTCGTCCTTGTCATTATGAAACGACGTCGGCCAATAGGTTCCTGGCGTTGCAACTTTAATGACACCTGCTTGTTCAATCTTTTCCCACTGGGTGGTTTCTTTAGCAGTATCAGCTGACTTGCCAGAACAAGCCACTAGAACCAGCGACAAACCGAGAGTAAATAGAGCACTTAGTTTTTTCAACATGAGTTAGCTATCTCCTATTTTTTGTTGGTAAACCTACCACGTTCTATAGATTAACACGTCAAATCACTTTTGGCAAGCGTTTTTAACCGAACAACTCACATTTCTAACCTATAACAGTTGGGCAACTGCCAGCTGTTTTATAGCACCTGTCTGATCCAACTGCTCAGCTATTGAAAGGAGCATATCCTCCCGACCCTTAGCCGCCATGAGTTGAATACCGATAGGCAAACCGTCTGATCGCTCATAGGTTGGCAGGCTGAGCGCAGGCTGTCCTGTCAGATTGGCATGCGCTGTGATTGGTGTCACGGCAAGGGCTGGCGCAAACATCTCCCAGATCAGCTCCTGCTGCTGGCTCATGGTATAGTGATCCATTTGGATTAATCGCTGACGCACCGCATCTGATGGGGTTAACTGACCGTGTAGAGGCGCCACATCAGCCACTGTCGGGGTCAACAGCACATCATAAGTCTCATGGAAGACCGCCATCTGATGACTGAACCGATCCCAGTCTTGCAGCGTTTTTGAATAGACTTGAGCTGGAATGGTCAAACCACTCCGATAAATAGCCCAGGTCATCAGTTCCATATCATCAGGCGTCACTTGCCGTCCCAGCCCCTCTTCGATCTCAGCGAACATCTGAGCAGTTTCCACGCTGTTCATCAGGTAATAAGACTGCAAGAGCGCCACCGCATCGACAGGGTAGTCGTCCAGTTCAACCACATCATGCCCCAAGTCACGCAGGGCTTGGGCGGCTTCTGCCACCGCTGCTTGGGCGGCTTCTGACAGCTGTGTTCCCACAGGAGACTGGGGAAAATAGGCGATCTTTAACGATGTCTTAATCGGCTGATAAAAGCTTTCCTGAGATAAGGTCGGCAGAGGAAATGGGCTCTCCAGCTGGCAAGTCTGCAAGTCCCAGAGCAAATTTCTGGTGTCACGAACGGATTTGGTCAGGGCAAAATGACTAGACGCTCCCTGCCATCCTCTGAAAGACGTCGGACCAACTGGCACCCGACCACGACTAGGTTTAAGTCCGATTAAGCCATTAAAACTAGCCGGAATCCGAATAGAGCCGCCGCCATCACTAGCTCCTGCTAGCGGCACAAGCCCAGCTGCCACCGCTGCTGCTGCGCCTCCGCTAGATCCGCCTGCATTTCGGGTCAACTCTCGAGGGAGATTGACTGCACCGTGTAAACTACTATCAGAGATATTTTTGAAGCCAAACTCAGGCGTATTGGTGCGACCAAGAATGACAAAACCAAGCTCCTCCAATCGTTTGACCAGGTTATCTGTGGTGCTGGCACGATAATTGGCAAAAAGCCGTGAGCCAGAAGTCGAGAGTTGCCCTGCTTGGTTTTGACCTAGGTCCTTGAGCAAGATAGGAACACCCGCAAAAGGACGGTCTGACGTCCCTTGTCGGTCTAACTGGTCAGCAATCGCTAACGCCTCCTCGTACTGGGTACTGACAACCGCATTGATGAGCGGATTGAGACGTTCTATACGCTGGATAGTCTTCTCCACCAGCTCACGCGCCGTCAGCTCTTTTTGGCGAATCAGCTCTGCCAGCCCCGTGGCATCCTGACGGATCAGCTCTTCTTCCATTCGTCTTTCTCCTTTCCTCTATCACAACATTCCGTTTCCTTAGCCATGTCCTGCAAGTCATCTTTTACATCTGGTTCAATCGCCAACTCACCCTGATTAAGCATGTCAAGTAGTTCATCAACGACCAGCCCCCATTCATCGTGGTCTAGAAAAGTCTGAAAACGGTACGTGTCCTGTTCTGACAGACTCTCACTGCAAGCCTCAAGTCAGGCTTGCAAGCGACTTTTCATGATAGCTAGCGGCATGATTTTCTTAGTGATGTGCATCTTGCATGTCACCTTGTATAACGCAACTAAAGGCTATAAAAGCACTTGGCAATGGACAAATGTCACCTTTTTTAGCAAATGGGAGGAGGTCAACTCCCGCCACAAGCAACTGCACCTTTGCTGGCTTACTTTTCTACCCTTAGCCCCTGGGTGTCGACAATCAACTGCACTAGCTCACCATCGTGACCCAAACGGTTGACCGCCTGACTGATGAGTTCTACCTTGTCTCTAGGGGCTAAAATCATGATGGTTGGACCTGCTCCTGACAGATAGACCCCGTAAGCACCAGCTGCCAGAGCAGTCGATTTGACACTGGCAAATTCTCTGACGAGACGTTGACGGTAAGGCTCATGGAAATGGTCATTTTGAATAGCCTTGCCAGCCAGCACCATATCACCTGTCAATAGGCCCGTAATAGCCATATTGGATACCGCACTGGCCGCTACTGCTTCCTTGTAAGACAAGGTCTCAGGCAAGACCCCACGGCTCTCGCTAGTCTTGAGCTCATAGCTCGGAATGTAAGCCAAGAGCGAGCAGACAGGAAAGGGTGCTACCAGATGGCTCAGTTCCCCATCCACATAAGACGCCACGACGAGATTACCAAAAATCGCTGGGGCAACGTTGTCAGGATGCCTTTCAATGCTGTTGGCTATCCGTAATTTATCCTCATCAGACAGTTGCAAGTTCCCCAGCTGATTAGCCAGTTCAATCCCCGCCACAATCACGGAACTCGATGACCCCAGCCCTCGAGCCAGAGGAATATCACTGCTCATCTTTAACCGATGTGGCAACAGGTTCTCACTCACTTCAAGCGCTGTTGTAATGAGCAAGTTGGTCTTATCAGCAGGAATCTCCTCACTCAAGTCATGCTCGATGATCCAGTTTTCTGTACCCTCTAGCACCTCAACCGTCAGGTATTTGGACACTGCCACACCAACCGAGTCAAAACCCGGTCCGATATTGGCTGAGGTCGCTGGAACGATAATCTTCATCTCACACCCCCAGTACCTTAAAGTGATTGAGCAGGGTTACTTGATCTGCTGTTGCAATTTGCGTCCGTACCCGATCCAGCTGTACTAAACTCATCTCGTGGGTGACAATCACAACACGAGCGGTCTCGCCGTCCCCTTCAGTTTGTAGCACCTGTTGGAAGGAGATGTTTTCCTTGGCAAATAGCTGAGCTAACTTAAAGAACTGACCTGCTTCATCCTTGATGGACAGAGCAAAATAGTAGGAGTTCGTCACGTCCTCAGGCTGAGCCAGATGAGTCTCTTGAGCAAAACCATTAAAAGCTGAAATCACTTGACCATTTGTGATGGCTCTGCCCAATTTGACCAAATCCGCCACGACAGACACCGCTGTCGGTTTCTGACCTGCTCCTGGTCCATAAAACATGGATTGACCGATACCGATAGACACCACAAAGACAGCGTTCATGACGCCGTTGACGCTAGCCAGCGGATGCGATTTTGGCAAGAAGGTCGGCGCCACCTCAACTGATAAGCCTGATGCTGTTTCACGCACATCACCAACCAGTTTGATGACATAGCCCAGTTGCTGAGCCATGATCACATCAGCAGGCGTGATGGTCGAAATCCCACTGTGACGAACGGTCTCAAAATCAACCGTCATGCCAAAACCAAACTGACTAAGGATAGCAGCCTTGTAGGCCGCATCTATCCCCTCGACATCGTTGGTCGGATCGCTCTCCGCATAACCCAGCTCCTGTGCAGTTGCCAGTGCCTGCTCATAAGACCAGCCTTCGTCCACCATTTTGGTTAGCATGAAGTTTGAGGTGCCGTTGAGCACCCCCAACAGACGAGTGACCTTATCAGCTGTCAGAGAGTTTGCTAGTGTCCGCAAAATCGGAATGCCACCAGCCACCGCCGCCTCATAGTAAAACCCAACCTGGTGCTGATTGGCCAGCGCCAACAGTTCCTTGCCATGCACCGCAATCAAGTCTTTATTAGCTGATACCACGTGCTTGCCTGCTGCCAATGCCTGACTGATAAAGGTTTTTGCCGGCTCAATCCGTCCCATCAACTCAACCACGATTGCAATATCTTGGTCAGTCATAATCTCTGCCACATCGGTAACAAAATGATAGTCCTGACCAGCCTCTACAAGACGTTGTTTTTCTGATTCGTCCTTAACCAGAATTTTGGAAATCTCTAGTCGTCCTCCGACAGCCTGCTCAATCTTGCTGGCATTTTCCTCCAACAAGAATGGCACACCACTGGCTACCGTTCCAAATCCTAATAGTGCAATTTTAATCACGTTTGTCCTCACTCTTTTTTCTAAATGATGTATCTTTCAAATTATAACACAAACAGGTTTACAAAAGCTAGCCGAATCACCTCGTCTTCACTCTCTTAGGGATGAAAAAACACCTGTAACAGTTTCACTATCACAAGTGTTTTTTTCAGAAAAGTCATACTCCCCTCTTGTCGACTGCTGTCCTAAAATGAAATAGCAAGAGCAAGTAGACTTAATCCTTGAGTGAATGATTTCCTTCATCGGTTTAACAGGTTTGACTAGCTGTCTGTTGCTGCTTTAGTCCAGTCGCTCTTCCATGACAAAGTCGATTGGTAGCCAGTTGAGAATGTCAACCAGATGCTTTTCCCAATAATACCAGTCGTGAGTTCCTGCGGAGTGGCTAAAAGTCACCTCTAATCCTAGCTCTCTCAAGCGGTCAACAGCCGTCAGGTTAGCCTGATAGAGAAAATCTTCCTCACCGCACCAGGCCCAGAACTGGGTCTCTTTGTCGTGCTGCTCTGCCATTGTCTCCAAAGCATAAGGAGAGGTCGTCCAGTCATCCACCTGACCAAAGACGCCCTGCCAGTAAGCGGGCTTGGCCAGCTCCTTGGCTGTAAAGTTTTCAAAGGTGAGGGCCCCAGATAGGCTAGCCGCATAACCGAAGCGGTTGGTCTTGAGAGCTAAGGCAAAGGCACCATAGCCACCCATGGATAGACCTGCGATAAAGGTCTTCTCGCGCTTGTCAGTCATATTAGGGAAGAAACGCTTGAGCACGCGCGGCAACTCCTCAGCGATGGCGGTATAGTAGGCATAACCATACTGGGTATCCGTGTACCAACCGTTGCTGGTGTTGGGCAGAACCACAATCAGATTGGTCTGACGAACCAAGCGCTCGATGTGACTGCGTTTAAGCCAGCTGTTGTGGTTGCCATTCATGCCATGCAAGAGATAGAGCACAGGAATGTCCGTCAAGTCGGGCTCATTCACTCGACTAGCATCTGGGTAGATAACATTGACGTTCCACTCCATGTCCAAAACTTGCGAAAAATACTCGATGTTAAAAACAGCCATCTTAATTGTCGTCCCTTCTCGTGTCTTTATACCGCCTAATGACAAACTCATGTCCAGCGATGAACGCCGTCTGCACCGTATCAAAAACCTCTGGTTGAAAATCCTTACGAATAGTAAGAGTATTCAAGCAATCATAGCCTAATGATGTATACAAGTCTATGGCCGCCAGATTTCTCGCCGCCACTTCAATATAAAGCGAGGCAGAGTAAGCCCTAACCTTTTCTTCCAAGAGTCTCATGACCTGACGCCCAAAACCTCGTCCCTGATAGTCAGGACGAATAAAAAAATCTTCCAGCCAATCAATAGCACAATCTCGAGCACCCAGATGGGCAAAACCAATAAGTTCTGAACCATAAGACACCAGATAAAACAAATGCCCTTGCCCTGTCCAAGTCTGATAGTGTGTTAACAGCACCTCATCGGCCACCTGTTCCTGATTATGAACCAGCCAAAACTGAGCAATCAAAGACAAAATGGCTTTCTTATCCCGCTCATTAGCCAAACGCAAACTGACCATTCCCATCTACAATCCCCCATCCTCGTAAAACTTAGAATTCACCAAATGCTTAGGCTGGTAATTCTCAATCATCTGTACCAAAAACTCACCCAACTCCTCGTAGGTCGTCTCGTCCCCAATCATTTCCTTATAGGCATCCCGCTCTTCATCATTGGCTACTTTCTTAAAATAACCCCAGATGTGCTGGTAGGCAGTCCTCAGGGTCGCCCCTGTCGGGGCAATGGCTTGCGCTTCAGCCAAGAGGCGATAAAAATCCTTTTCTTTATCTGCCGACCAGTCATTGCCCTTAAAAAGCAGGCGAATAGCATTGTAATGAGCTTGCGAGTGTCCCATGACCCAGTACTTATGATAAGCCCACTGGGCTTGAATGGATGTCATCATCTCTTCCTCCTCAACCTTAGCACACTTGCTCGCCAGATTAGTCTGGTCAACCTCAAGCAGCGCAACAACCAAAAAACAGTCGCAAACAACAAGATGAGACCTGCCCCAATCAATGCCACTTGCTCTGCTTCAATCAGCTCAGTTCGAATCAGCAAAACAGTAGCAAGAGCAAGAACAGCCAAAAGGCAGAGATGAAGCAGGTAAATCACCCAAGCCAAGGCATACATTAGCCATGACAACGGTGTTGGGCGATCTGCCGCCACATCTTCGACAAAGAGTACAGATAGGTCCGCCAGCAATTCCAGAAACATCTCCAAAAACATGATAACCTCCTACACTAGCGCTAAAAGCGCTGTGACTTCGTCTGCGGTCAATCGACGATAAGCCCCCTCAGGCAGGTCATCAGGCAGGTTCAATGGTCCCATGCTGAGGCGCTTGAGACCGGTCACGGTCTTGCCACGGCTAGCCACCATGCGCTTGACCTGATGGAACTTCCCTTCTCGAATGGTAATCCGCACCCGACTGGTCTGCTCTGCCATGTCCAACAACTCCAAAACCGCCGGTAGACACTGGTGGTCACTAAGGGTAATGCCGGCCGCAAAAGCCGCCACGTCATCCTCATCCATTAGCCCATCTACATCTGCCTCATAGGTTTTGTCGACGTGTTTTTTTGGGGACAGCAGAGCGTGTGCCAGCTGTCCGTTATTGGTCAAGAGCAGGAGGCCTGTCGTATCCTTGTCCAGACGACCGACAGGAAAGACCTGCTTGTGGCGAGCAGTGTCATCCAGCAGGTCTAAAACCGTCCGTTGCTTGCTGTCTTCAGTCGCTGAGATGACACCTGCAGGCTTGTTAAGCAGGTAGTAGACCAAATCCTCATAGAGCAGAGGCTCCCATTGATAAGAGACCTGATCAGCTAACTCATCGACCTGTTCCTTGGGCGAAGTGATGACCTGACCATTGACCGTGATCAGTTTTTTCTTAAGCAAGGTCTTGACCTCTGTCCGAGAGCCCAAACCGACTTCTGTTAGAAATTTATCCAGACGCATCCCCTACTCCTTTTGCCCTGTAACCAGCTGTTTAACAGTTCCTCGTCTAGGAATCAGTTCCCCTTCGCGATAGGCCTGATAGGAAGCGTTCAAGACTGCCCCAAAAATCAAAACCTGACTAAAGAGAATAAACCACATCATAAGGGCAAAAAGTGCCACAGAACCAAGAAATCGCAAATTCTCCATCCGCATGATGGTCTGACTGACATAAGTCCCAAAAAGGTTAGTTGTTGTTAATAAGACAAAACTGGTAAAGAGCGTTCCAGGGAGTAAATAGCGCTTTTTGGTAATCCGAATATTGGGCAAAAGATAGTACAAAATAAGAAGAGCAATCCCAAAAACAAGCCAGACCATGGGTTGCAACAAGATCCCCAGAAGCTCATAGAGCTCTGTCACTAAAGCAAAACGCTGGTGGAGCAAATCCAGCAAACTGCGCCCAAAGGTAGACAAGACGATACCCAGAGCTAGGAAAACAATGAGAATAACACCTGACAAGAGCCCTATCAAGCGCCCCAATAGAAAATCTCGGTGCTCTTCACTGTTATCGTAGGCCTTGTTGACTGCCTTTTGCAGGAAGAAAAATCCTCTGGACATGGTCCAAAAACCAGTCGCCAAAGACAGCCAAACCAAACCTGTCAGAGGTTGATTGAAAATATTTTCCACTAAACCAGCAACAATATCATAGAGTTCCTTAGGCAACTGCTCCCGTAAAAAGGTTAGTAAATCAGCGGTATCAATGTTGAAATAAGGAAAAATATTAGCCACCAGTACCAGTAAGGGAAAAAGTGTCAATAATAAATAATAGGCAACTGCAATGCTAGACAAATCAATCTCTGCACTCTGGTAGTGACTGATAAACTTCTGAACCAGAGGGTGGGCTTTTAACGTTTGAAATCGTTCTTTTAGCATCAGTAGGTACGATCCTCACCCTGACTGGTCAAGATGCGAGGACCGTCCTTCGTAATCACAAATTGGTGCTCATACTGACAGGACAAGCCACCATCCAAGGTTTTGTGCGCCCAACCTGTCTTCATGTCCGTATCAATCTCCCAAGTGCCTGTGTTAATCATCGGTTCGATAGTCAAGACCATCCCTTCCTTGAGGCGCAGGCCTCGTCCAGCCACACCGTAGTGCGGTACCATAGGCTCTTCGTGCATAGTTGGACCGACACCGTGACCGACCAAATCACGCACCACACCGTAGCCACGTTCTTCAGCATATTGCTGAATGGCTGCGCCAATATCCCCGATACGATTGCCAACGACAGCTTGTTCCATCCCGACATAAAGACACTCCCGAGTGACTGCCATCAGGTTTTTAACCTCATCAGATACCTGACCGACCGCATAAGCCCAGCAAGAGTCTGCCAAACCGCCTTTATAGGACTGGGTGTGCTTTTTCATCTCAGCAACATTGTCAAAGTTTAGTTTGGAGACATCAAGAACGCTTTTATCCAAAGGTTCGCTCATGACCATATCAACCTTGAGCAAGTCACCTTCTTTTAGAATATAGTGACGCGGAAAAGCATGCGCAACTTCATCGTTGAGACCGCAACAGGTCGCATAAGGATAGTCCATGACATGACCGTCCACACCAATTTGCAGCGGCAATACATTTTCCGCCTTGCAACGTTTGCGAACATATTCTTCCACAGCCCACATGTCTGCTCCTGGCTTAATAATCTCACGCAGACCGATATGAATGCTGGCTAGGAAGTCACCAGCACGATCCATGGCATCAATTTCTCGTTGGGATTTTAAAGTAATCATAAATTCTCTTTCTAAATATAACGGAGATTGGGCCATCCGCCCCTCTCTTTTATTGATGTGGCTGACTAATTTTAGCCAAATATCAGCAGGTGCCTAGCTCATCTTACTGGTCACCAGTGCCTTGACGACAACATGGCTGTTGAGGTGAATTTCGACATCGATGGCAGCACTGCGTCTCGTTTCAGTAATGATGTTTGGTACGATGGTAAGGACATCGTCAATTTGAACTGACTGAAGGAAATAGATCACCATCTGCTCAATGATGATGTTTTTCTTGTTTTTAGACATTAAGCGGCGGTGAACAACCTCTTTGATGAGTTCTGCTAAAATGCCCTGAGCAAGGTTACCAGAGTTGTCCACCATGGCTGGTTCAACAGCGAACTGATAAGTGTCGTTTTCTAATTTCAAATTGGACACAATCTGCTCACTATAGGTATGGAGATTGGCATTTTTACTATCTTGCAAGCTCTCCATGACCCGCCGTCTGGTCACGACACCTAGCAGTTTATGGTTTTCGTTAACCACTGGTAGCATGTCATAATCTTCAAAAATCATTTTCTGACTGATGGTGGCTAGACTGACATTTGGCGTGGTGACAGCAGGGTCTTTGGACATGACCTCGGCAATGCTGATATCGCCATCTTTACCAGCTAAATCGCGCATGCTGACGACGCCAAGTACCGTATCGTGCTTATCCACAACCGGAAATCGGACATGGTTATGGTGCTTGAGCATCATGATGTAATCACTGACATGGTCGGTATCCAGCAAGCAGCCATAGTCATTTTTGAACTGGTAAATTTGGTCAACAGTTTTGACATCCGTCTTGATACGGACATTGGATAGGGCTTGATTGATCATGGTCGCTACGGTAAATGTATCATAGCTGGTCACCATGACAGGAATACCGAGCTTGTTTGATGTATCAATCACACGGTCTGAAATCTTGAAGCCCCCTGTCACAAGAATGGCATTAGCATTTTCTAAGGCTAGTAACTGAATCGCTTCGCGATCTCCAACAATCAAGAGCCCACCCTTCACCAAATAACGAAGAATATTGTCCCGCGTCATGGCACCAATCGAGAATTTGCTAAACTCGTGACCCAGACCCGAGTGCCCCGCCAATACTTCTGAATCACTGACTCTGGCAATCTCCGCATAGGTCAAGCGATCCAAGCGTTCCTTGGTTTTCTTTTCCACACGAACGGTCCCACTTCGTGGTCTTGTTTCAACCAGACCGCGATTTTCCGCTTCTTTTATGGCACGATAAGCGGTTCCGTCACTGACCCTGAGGTGATTGGAAATGCTCCGAACACTGACCCGTTTACCGACGGGTAATTTTTCCAGATAAATCAGTATCTCTTGATGCTTACTCATAGCGATAATCTCCCGATGTGAGTTGATAAGTTAGGTAGGTTCTAATCTGATGTGTATAGCGGTCACTACCACGGTGACGCTTGATGAGGCGAAAACCTGCTTTTTCAGCGACACGTTGACTGGCTTTATTGTCAATATCACAGACGATGATGAGCTCCTTTAACCTGATTTCATAAAAGGCTGTAAAGGTCAAGGTTTTAACAGCTTCCGTCATCAACCCTTGACCCCACTTGGATTGCTTGAGCAGGTAGCCCAGTTCAGCTCGGCCATTGTTTACATCTAAACGATCCAAGCGAATCAGCCCGATAAGCTCATCTGTCGGTTTCTGACAAATGCCCCAAATCCCTAGCGGTCGCGTCATAAAGGCCTGCACCAGCAGCTCATCGCTCTGCTCTTGCGAGGTAACTAAGGGTAGGATAAAGCGAGCATTGTCAGGAACACTGACCATCTCATAAAAGGCATCTCTATCCTCAAAACGGATTGGTCGACAGACCAATCCAGCGGTTTCAAAGCTGGCATATTTTGCCAGTGCTGTCCAAATCTTCTTCATCTCTGTCTAGTATAGCATAAAAACCCTATCTTGGCTAAATTGGTGACGGATTTAGGGGAAAACGCAGTAGAAAATGTCGATACAATTATAAACTCGTTCCGCTATTCTGGTACATTGTTAGAATAATAAAACTTGACAATTTAAATAACTTATTAGTAAAATATGATTGTATCCGATATTCACACCTTAAATCTAGATCACGAGAGCAACTAGAGAAAGCAGATTCCCTGCATAAAAGTTAGTCACTTTCTAAACAATATCAATTGAGTGCTGCACTTGCTATTAGTTAAAGAGGTAACTTTTTGCTCTATTTATCTTTGATCTCATTGAGAATATTAGAACACTGTTCGAATAAGCTTTTCGGGTAGTTTTTATGCGAAATATCTATTTTAATATGCGGTTTTCGGTCTAAAATATGTCCTGATTGCTTTTCTTGGGCGAACATTGACTCCTAATTCAACGATATGTCCTTTCTTAACTCCAGTAAACAATTATGCTATATTTTCTGAACTTCGCTATATCCCCTCTAGTTCCGAAGAAATGCCATAAAACACTGCACAAAGAAGAACAATCCCGTCTAATTAAGAGACCCTCGTTTTAATAGACTTAATAAAATTGTTGTGAATAAGGGAATTTAATTCTTAATTTTTAATCTTAATCATCTTAATTTATTCTGTGAATGGAGGTACTTAGAAAGATGAGAATATCATGAATAAAAAAATATCCGTTGCAATTGCAACATCTGTTGTAATCGGAAGCGCTAGCACATCCTTGGCATGGGCTGATGAAATTGAACAACCTCTGATCAATAACGAGATTGGACAAGCCAATACTCCAAACAAGGAAGAGTCAGAACTAAATAAAGCCTCTTCTGATCAAGCACCATTGAAAGAGGCGTTAGAAGAGCTGAAAGATATTCGTAAAAAACACCATGTCGATGGGCGGGGCAAAATTATCGCACTGGTTGACTCCGGAGTCGATACCAATCACCCAGACTTGAGATTAGACGATGACGCTATTTCTTCTAGCAAAATAACACCGTCCGAGAATAAAGATGGGAACACCGACTTTACCGCTAAAATTCCTCACGGCTATAACTATACTGAGGGGAATTTTCGACTAAGGGATGATGTTCCAGACCCTCACGGACAGCATGTCGCAGGTATCTTAGCAGGAAACAGTAAAGACCCTAACGGTGTTGTCGGTGTCGCTCCAAATGCGCAACTGCTCGGCTATAAAACCTTTTCTGACAGTACTCAAAAAATCTCTCCAGGAGCAAACGATGCAGTGGATCACGCAATCAATGATGCCGTTGAACACGGGGCAGATGTGGTTAACTTAAGCCTGGGACTTGAGGGTTCTGGATTACCTGGAGATATCCATGGTGAAACAATCAAAAATGCGGTGGATAAAGGGGTTGTTATTGTCTCCTCAATCGGAAATTACTCCTCTTCTACCTCTAGCAGTACCTATGACCATTATGCTAACCGTGGTTTAGCGATGAAAGATAGTGCCGCCATGGTTGCTCTTGCAGCAACTCCTCAAGCTATCGGCGTTGGAGCTGTTCAAAACAAGGTGCTGTACGCAGAAAACATGATTGTCGATGGGGAATCTTACCCACATTGGAATGTCGGAAAAGCCACCCAAGGCCTCAAACCAAGACAGGAACAGACTGTTGAACTGATTAATGCTAACCTTGCTACGCAAAAAGATGTTGACACACTAGGAGACAAGCTTAAAGGAAAGGTTGCCTTAATCTATCGTGGTGAAGATGCTGTTTATAAAAAAGCTGAACGCCTAAAAGATGCTGGAGCTATTGGGGCTATTCTGATCAATGCTCCTCTACATGCTAGCCGTGAAGATTACCGAGAAAAATTCATTACGTCCTACGAACATATTAGAACTTCTGATTTTTGGTATGTCTCAGTTTCTGGGAAAGCTGGTGAACAATTAGTCAAACCAATCGCTAATATCGGTGATACAAAAAACATTAAGCTTCGATTCACTACCGAAAAATCACCCTATGTGCTCTCACAACATGACCGCATTGCAGGATTTTCTAGCTGGGGACCGACCAGCGATTTAGAACTCAAGCCTGATTTAGTTGCTCCAGGTCAAGACATTCGTTCGACCTTTAACGATGGCAGTTACGGTGTGATGTCAGGAACTTCTATGTCATCTCCATATGTTGCAGGAGTCAGCACGCTCCTTTCCGATAAAATTAAAGGAATCACTGGCAGCAAAGAGCGCCTAGGATTTTACAAAGGATTTTCAAATGTAGAGCTTAACAAGCTCTTGCTCATGAACACTGCTAAGCCTCTAAAAGATCTCGGTTCAACTACTGGTGATTTGGAATACTCTCCAAGAGTACAAGGTGCTGGTCTAGTTGATGCTGATGCCGCTTTATCCACCAAAGTATTTGCAACTGGAACAGGCAAAAAAGGCGTTGTCACCTTGAAAGAAATCAAATCTGATGAGGTGACATTTACCGCAACCTTATACAATTTTGGAGATACTGCGCAACAATTTGACATCAAACACAGTAAAGTTCTGTCTGAGACTGTTATCAAGAAAACTAAAACTGAGCGCGAAGCTACAAGTTCCATTTTCACCAAAGATGAGACAGGAATCTTTACAGAACATATTAACGAAGTTCACCCTATAGCAGTTGATGGCGGGGAGTTAACCAGTGACCACCAGGTACTAATTCAGCCAAATAGTTCTGCAACTGTCACTTTCAAACTGAAAACTGGACAGGTTAAAGATGATTTTGTTGAAGGCTTTATTTACTTTGTACCAAAAGATAAAACTCAGCCTGAACTCTCCTTACCTTACTTTGGCTTCAAGGGAGATTGGAGTGCTGAGGCTGCGATTGATGCCCCTAGATGGGAGAAATCTAACCAAGCTGGGCTAACCGGTATCTTCACAGCTTACGACGGTAAAAAAGGACATAATGTTGTTAGTTACCTTGAAAAAGGTGTAGAAAACAAAGGTGATATTCCAAACCCTGATAACATCGCCTTTACCAACCGCCATGATACTTCTGAAGCAAGTAGTCGGAACGTTGTTCCTCGTTTATCATTCTTGAGAAATGTTCGGGATTACGAAGTGGCCATCGTTGATGGAAAAGAAGAAAACAGTAAGGTGCTACAAGTTGTTAAAACAGGACATTTCAAACGTAAGTTATTCTACAGCACGTTGACCGAGGCTAACCACGCTAACGCTGCAAATGCTGCAATAGAGGCCGACCTTAGGTGGGAAGGGAAAGTTTATAATCCTGAGATTGGAGACGATGATACTGTTCCAGAAGGGCAATACTACTACCGTATCCGAACCAAAATCCACGATACAGCTCCAGTTCAAACAATGTATCTGCCATTTAGAATAGATAATACTGATCCTACCTTAACTGCTAAATTAAGCGAAGATAAGAGCAAAGTCACCATCAAAACCACCGATAATCATAAGATTTGGAAAGTACTTGCCATGGCTGATAGTCAAAGTGTTGCAGTAGATAAAGTCGCAGAGAATACCTATGAAATCAAAGATGTTGATAAATTGAACGCTTATCGGTTGAGAGTGCGGGCTATGGACTTTGCCGGCAACCCATCGGAAGAAAAAGAATTTATTCTAAACGAAGAGAAAGGCCGACCTCGCCGTAGATTGTCACTGTTAGACGAAGCCATAAAATCCCTCTTTGATCAGGATATCAAGCCAGAACCTCATGAAGAAAAAGTGGCTGAAGACCAACCTGCCTACATCAACATGTTCAACTGGTCCATGTATGGTAGCTTTACTGGAAAAAATAAAATTAACGAACACGATGGAAAGCTTTATTATGATTTAAATATGGCTATCCAAGATGGGCACTATGCTGTCGTAACCACAACTAACAAAAGTGCAACAGATCCCGAGATGGGACAATCAAAAGACTATGCTCCAATATTTAGCAAACGATTCAAAGCAACTGGGCAATACCGCTACAAAGACTTTCCCGTCCTCATCAAAGAAGGCTTTAACATCATCAATATCAAAATTTATGATAAAGACGATAAATTAGTCATGGAAGAAGGCAATATCCTCTACTACGATGAGCACGCGCCACGCTTGCAGTTGAAAAATCAGATTGATTTAGACGATGAAAAAGACAATATGGCTGATGGTGCATTAACTGGTATCGAGGGCATTATCTATGCTCGAAATGGACGTGTTGTTTTGGAGGGAACCGTCGCAGACAATGGTCCAAAATGGGTATTGACTGTAAACGGCAACAATATCGCAACCCATCACCAATACCAAAAAGAGGGTGATAATGAGAAACCGTTCAAACATGAATTAACTGTAAAAAAAGATGATGAAATCAAAATCAAACTGATGGATGATCAAGAAAATGCGCGAACAATCAGATTAACAGTTAAAGAGGATAATCAAGCCCCAACAATCACTACCAACTTAAAGCCAACGATGGCCGAAACAGATATTCCTGAAATCGAACTAAACGATAATATTTTGAGTTGGGACGAAACAGCCCCTAACAACATCGTCACCATCAATGGTAAACCGTTTGACTTTTACGGCGAAAAGCCTTTAAACTATTATAAACTGGAAGAAGCCCCTAATACTTATGTCGTTCGGATTAAAGCAGTTGATAAGGCTGGGAATATTGCGGAAGAAACGCACGTCATCGGTGAAAAACCATTTGGTCTAACAGCGACATTGAAAAAGCAAGTCATCACAGCAGATGAGTTGACAACGATAACTAAACTGATTGATGTTCCTAAGCATGCTAAGGCTGACATTCTTGAAACATCAATTAGTGACATGGGTGAAGTCACAACAACAATTGCCTTGTCAGACATTTTTGGTCGCCAGACAACCCAAGTTTTAACCGCTAAATTAGCCTCTAACCAAGACTCATCTATCACAGCTAAATTGACCAAACAAATTTTCAAAAAAGATGAGCTTAATGACATCATCCAGATCTTAAATTTACATAAAGATGTCAGTGCTACTCTAATTCGTCCGATTACGGTTCCAGATAGTTCAAAACCAGAGCAAGTAACTGCTAGGGTCAGACTGTTTAGAAATGGTAAAGTCAACGAAAGAGATTTCACCTTTACAGTGGTAAGCGATAAACACCTGAACGCAAGATTGAGAAAAGAAACGATCAACATTTCTGAGACTTATGATTTGAACGGTCTCTTGGAATTACCTGAAGGTGTTACCGCTGAATGGAGCGTTCCTATTGCATACGGCAAAAAAGGAAAAGTAACCTTCAAGGTCATTTTGAAAGATCAGTATGGACAAACAGTAGAAAAAGAGTTTACAGTAACGGTATTAGAAGAACAATTGCCAAAAACAAACCACGAAGACAACTCTAAAACTAATAAAATACCAGAAATTAGTACAGAAAATGCTGGGGTCCAAAAAACACGGGACATCCAATCAGATTCAAGAACCACTAATGCTCGTAACGAATCAGCTCTGCAAGAACAACAACTGCATCAGCTAAGCGCTCCCCTTAGCCAAGAAAAGCATATAGAAGTTAACCGTCGTAAAACTTCCGAATTCACAGTTCAACTCTCCACTAGCCAAAAATTACCTAAAACAGGAGAACAATCAGCGTTTTGGAATGTCTTAGGTGGTTTAAGCTTACTGATGTCGAGCAGTCTTGCTTTTAGACAAGCTAAACTGAGCAAAAAGAACAGCCTTCATTAAGAACCTGAGTAGCGGCTAAAAGTCCCGGTACGAAAGATTAACCCATGTAAAAATAGTATGTCTGTTAAAATCGTCACACGACTGATAAACAGACATACTATTTTCTTACTCAACAGTGACAGACTTAGCCAGGTTACGGGGCTTGTCAACGTCCAAGCCCCGTTGCAAGGAAGCGTAATAAGCAATCAGTTGGGTCGGTATCACCATGGCAATCGGTGACAGGTAGGGGTGCACCGCCGTCACGACAATATCATCTTCAGCTTGTGCTACGCCTTCTTCTGCGATGGTTAGGACACTGGCTCCACGAGCAACAACTTCTGAGATATTACCACGCGTATGGCTAGCCACCGTTTTGTTGTTAGATAGCAGAGCGATGACTGGTGTGCCATCTTCGATGAGGGAGATAGTCCCATGCTTGAGTTCTCCAGCAGCGAATCCTTCGCACTGGATGTAGGAGATTTCTTTCAGCTTTAGACTGGCCTCTATGGCAACGTAATAATCGCTGCCGCGACCAATGTAAAAGGCGTTCCGACTGGTTGACAAGAGTTGCTCCACCTTGCTGGCGATTGCTTCTTTCTCTGACAGGCTGGCCTCGATAGACTGGGCAACCAGCGAGAGCTCTCTGACCACATCAAAGGCTTCTGCTCGGATATTGCCCATCGCCCGACCAACCGCTGTCGCCAAAATCGCCAAGGTCGCCACCTGAGCTGTATAAGCCTTGGTCGATGCTACTGCGATCTCAGGTCCAGCATGGAGAAGTAAGGTATGGTCTGCCTCACGAGACAAGGTTGATCCTGGGACATTAGTCACGGTTAGGCTAGGAATCCCCATCTGGTTAGCTTTGACCAAGACCTGACGGCTATCAGCCGTCTCACCTGACTGACTGATGAAGATAAAAAGTGGCTTCTGACTGAGCAAAGGCGTGTGGTATCCCCACTCTGAAGCAATACCCAACTCAACAGGTGTCTGGGTCAAGTCTTCTAAGAAGGTCTTCGCTGCAAAACCAGCATGGTAAGATGTCCCTGCTGCGATGATGTAGAGGCGATCTGCCTCCTGAACAGCCTTGATAACCGCCTCGTCAACGACTAACTGACCTGACTCATCCGTATAATTTTGAATAAGTTTGCGCATGACAGCAGGCTGCTCGTCAATTTCCTTGAGCATGTAGTAGGGATAAGTGCCCTTGCCAATGTCAGACAAGTCCAGTTCAGCAATGTAGCTCGCACGCTCAATCGGCTGACCAGCATAGTCTGAGACTGTCACCTTGTCCTTGGTCACGATAACCAGCTCTTTGTCCTGAATCTCCATGTACTCGCTGGTCTCACGAATCATCGCCATGGCGTCTGAGCAAACCATATTGTAACCATCACCAAGACCAATCAAGAGCGGCGACTTGTTCTTAGCCACATAGATGGTGCTTGCGTCAGCCTTATCCATCAGCGCAAAGGCGTATGAACCTTCAATCACGCTTAAGGCCTGACGAAAAGCCTCTAGTGTTGAGAAACCTTGTTGGGAAAAATGCCCAATCAAGTGCACTGCAATCTCCGTGTCCGTCTGCCCAAGAAACTGGTGATCCGCTAAATAAGTCTCCTTAATCTCTTTATAGTTCTCAATCACACCGTTGTGCACCAACGTAAAGCGCTGATCTTCTGACTGGTGAGGGTGGGCGTTAACCTCGCTAGGCTTCCCATGAGTCGCCCAACGGGTGTGACCAATCCCTGCTGTCCCTTGAATATCAATGCCCAGTTTATCACGCAAATCGGCGATACGACCGACTGATTTAATCAACCGTGATTGATCAGCTCCGGATGTCACATAAATCCCAGCTGAATCATAGCCGCGATATTCCAGCTTTTCCAAACCTTGCATCAAAATATCTGTTGCATTTTTATTGCCAACAACACCGACAATTCCACACATGTTCTCTTCCTCCAAAAATTGGTCTAGTCAGATTTACAGACCTCATTTATCACTAAACAACCATATCACTTTATTTTTTAGAAGTCAACAAAAAAATTGGTCTAGTCAGGTTTTGAGCGTCAAATTATAAAATAACCATAAGTTTGATAGTTTGTACTTTTTCTAAGTCTTGTCCTCATTTCCTAAAATAAACCATCACTCATTCTACTGAGAAAAAAATAATTCCATACCTTTACAAACTACTTGTTAGTGTGGTACAATAGACGATGTGTGTAATGGACGCACAAAAATACAGTTTATCCGCTGGGTTTAAAAGCACCTATGATTGACAAAGATAGGAGTAAATACATGAATCCATTAATTCAAAGTTTGACCGAAGGTCAATTGCGTACTGATATCCCTGCTTTCCGTCCTGGTGACACCGTTCGCGTTCACGCGAAAGTTGTCGAAGGTACTCGTGAGCGTATCCAGATTTTCGAGGGTGTTGTTATCTCTCGTAAAGGTCAAGGTATCTCAGAAATGTATACGGTTCGTAAGATTTCTGGTGGTATCGGAGTTGAGCGTACTTTCCCACTCCACACACCACGTGTTGACAAAATCGAAGTTATCCGCCACGGTAAAGTCCGTCGTGCGAAACTTTACTACTTGCGTGCCCTTCAAGGTAAGGCTGCTCGTATCAAAGAAATCCGTCGTTAAGGCGGTCAAAGCAAGTCCTGTAGATTTGCTCTGGACAACTACTCTTGCTGCTTAAGTAAGAGTAGTTTTTTATATGTCCAATAGAGGTAAGTGTAATCAGTATGTCCTGCATAGTTGCCTGTTTTATGGTAAAATAGATAAAAAATCAAATTGGAGAACTCATGAATTATTTTAACGTCGGAAAAATTGTCAATACCCAAGGCTTACAAGGGGATCTGCGTGTCCTTTCTGTGACGGATTTTGCAGAAGAACGTTTCAAAAAAGGCAGTAAGTTAGCCCTTTTTGATCCTAAGGACAACTTTGTCATGGAGGTGGAAATTGCCAGCTACCGCAAGCAAAAGAACTTTGATATCATCAAGTTTAAGGGGCTCTACCACATCAACGAGGTTGAGAAATACAAGGAGTATACCCTCAAAATCGCAGAAGAACATCTCTCTGATTTGGAAGAGGGCGATTTTTACTACCATGAGATTATCGGTCTGGATGTTTACGAAGGCGATGTCTTGATTGGGCAAATCAAGGAGATTCTCCAGCCGGGTGCCAATGATGTTTGGGTGGTTAAGCGTAAAAGCAAGCGAGACTTATTGCTGCCTTACATTCCACCAGTGGTGCTCAAGGTTGACATCGCAGCCGGTCGGGTGGATGTCGAGTTGCTAGAGGGATTGGACGATGAAGATTGATATTTTAACCCTTTTTCCAGAGATGTTTGCGCCTTTGGAGCATTCCATCGTTGGCAAGGCCAAGGATAAGGGGATTTTGGACATTCGTTACCATAACTTTCGAGATTATGCGGAAAAAGCTCGTCATGTCGATGATGAGCCCTACGGGGGTGGTCAGGGTATGTTGCTCCGTGCCCAGCCGATTTTTGATTGCATCGAGGTTTTGGAGAAGAGAGAAAAACCGCGTGTGCTCTTATTGGACCCAGCTGGTCGCCGATTTGACCAGGCCTTTGCAGAGGAGCTGGCTCAGGAAGAGCAGCTGATTTTTATCTGTGGGCATTATGAGGGCTATGATGAGCGGATCAAGACCTTGGTGACCGATGAGGTCTCCTTGGGGGATTTTGTCCTGACGGGCGGAGAATTAGCCGCCATGACTATGGTGGATGCGACGGTGCGTTTGATTCCAGAGGTCATTGGCAAAGAAGCCAGTCACCAAGACGACAGTTTCTCATCAGGTCTCTTGGAATACCCTCAGTATACCCGCCCTTATGATTTCCGTGGTATGGTAGTGCCTGATGTCCTCATGAGCGGTCACCATGAGAATATTCGCCTCTGGCGCTTGGAGCAGTCCCTGAAAAAAACCTTGGAACGCCGACCAGATTTGTTGGCACAGTATCAGATGACGGAGGAAACGGCTCAGATTTTAGACACGATTCAGTCAGAAAAATGGCGCGAGTCCATCTACCAAGCCTTTGATCTAATGGATCAGGGGGATTTACAGGGAGCTTTGGCACTGCTAGATCGTCTCGAAGTGCCTGAGCGTTCTTCAGCCTATTATGATTATCTTTCAACCTACGGTTATGTCTATGCTGAGCTGGGACAGACAGAGGCTGCTTTGGCTAGCTACCAGCATTATCTGAATAAGGCTCAGGCAGAGCAGAATCATAGCCATCAGCACCAAGCCTATCATCAGCTAGCCATGGTTTACCGTATGGCAAGGGATTACACGGCTGCTCAAGAGCAGTTGGCACATGAGGAGCAGCTGATTCGCAGGCATTTTCGTAAAAACCACTTGATTTGGGCGGTTCACCTCTATGAAGTGGGCTATCTGACCTGTCTTTTGGGCGACAATGGCAGAGCTGAGACCATCATGCACAAAAGCCTTGACCATGCTCTCCAGACAGACGATGTCGTTGCTCAGGCCTGTGCCTATCGAGGCTTGGGTGAAATTCTTTCAAATAGAGACTATCTTGAAAAAGCGCATGCGCTCTTCTCCAGTTTAGATGATGCCAGAGGCGCCCAGGATGTCCATAGCCTACTGACTAACCTACCCTCATCAGATGCCTAAGGTTGCCGAGCAGGACTGATCAGCTATTTCCAAAAAAATATCACCAATCGGCGTGAAGCCGATTAAAAAAGGAGTACCATGACACAAGAAATTGTTGATATTGCGATTATCGGAGGAGGTCCTGTGGGACTCTTTACCGCCTTTTATGCCGGTCTGCGTGGGGCGACGGTCAAGGTTATCGAGAGCCTATCAGAGCTGGGGGGACAGCCTGCCATTCTCTATCCTGAGAAGACCATCTATGATATCCCAGCCTACCCTGAGATTTCTGGAGGTGATTTGACAGCCAAGCTTCTCCAGCAACTGGAACGCTTTACTGACCGCGTGACTTACTGCCTCAAGGAGGAAGTTTTGTCATTCGACAAGACTGGCGACCACTTTACCTTGACGACCAGCAAGGGTCGGCATGAGGCCAAAAGTATCATCATCGCCTGTGGCAATGGTGCTTTCTCACCTCGACCACTCGGACTTGAGGGTGAAGAGCGTTACGCAGACACCAACCTGTTTTACAATGTCCGCCAGTTAGACCAGTTTGCTGGACAAGATGTGGTCATCTGTGGCGGTGGCGATTCAGCGGTGGATTGGGCCTTGGCTTTAGAAACTATTGCCAAATCAGTCACACTTATTCATCGTAGGGAGGCTTTCAGAGCCCACGAACACAGCGTGGAGTTACTCCAGCAGTCAAGCGTCCGTCTGATGACACCCTATGTCCCACTAACCTTAACAGGAGATGACGAACGGGTCAGACAACTGACCATTCAAAAGGTCAAATCAAATGAAACAGTTGATATCCCTCTAGATAGCTTGATTGTCAGCTTTGGCTTTGCGACCTCAAACAAGAACCTCAAACAATGGGGATTAGACAGCAAACGTTCCAGCCTACTGGTCTCACCGCTCTTAGAGACCAGCCAAGAGGGAATTTACGCTGTTGGTGATGCGGCTAGTTACCCAGGCAAAGTTGATTTGATTGCGACAGGATTTGGCGAAGCACCTCTGGCAGTCAGTCAAGCCCTCAACTACATCTATCCTGACCGAGATAATCGTGCGGTTCACTCGACATCCTTGATTAAGGACTAGGCAGCTAGGTTAATACACTAAACATACCCACTTTCTCTCTTAAATTGAGATTTAAGGGGTATTTTTTTCATTTGCTTTAATTTTTTTCAAAAAATGCCTTGACAAAATTAGTCAGAAAATTTATACTGTTTTATATATTGAAATTTCTTGAAAACGAAAGGAAAACAAATGACAAAAGGACAAGAATATGTGAAGCGTGTTTTCGAACAGGTAAAGGCAGATAATGCCCATGAAGCGGAGTTTTTGCAGGCAGTTGAGGAGGTTTTTGACTCTCTTGCTCCTGTTTTTGACAAATACCCTCAATACATTGACGACAATATCTTGGAGCGTTTGGTTGAGCCTGAACGCGTGGTCTCCTTCCGTGTGCCATGGGTTGATGACCAAGGTCAGGTTCAAGTTAACCGTGGCCATCGAGTTCAGTACTCTTCAGCTATCGGTCCTTACAAGGGAGGCTTACGTTTTCACCCATCAGTGAACCAGTCCATCATTAAATTTTTGGGCTTTGAACAGATTTTTAAAAACTCTTTAACTGGTCTGCCAATTGGGGGCGGTAAAGGGGGATCTAATTTTGATCCTAAAGGCAAGTCTGACCGTGAGATAATGGCTTTTACTCAGAGCTTTATGACTGAATTACAGCGTCATATCGGTCCAGATGTAGATGTGCCAGCAGGGGACATTGGTGTTGGCGCGCGAGAGATTGGCTACATGTTTGGACAGTACAAACGCCTCAACGGTTACCAAAATGGTGTCTTGACAGGGAAAGGCCTGACCTACGGTGGCTCACTTGGTCGAACAGAGGCTACAGGATATGGAGCAGTTTACTTTGCAGAGCAAATGTTGGCATCTATCGGTCATCATTTTGAAGGAAAAACAGCTATCGTTTCGGGCTCAGGTAATGTCGCCATTTATGCGATTGAGAAATTGTATCAACTAGGTGCTAAACCTATTGCTTGCTCCGACTCCTCTGGTTACATCATTGATGAGAATGGGATTAATCTTGAGACCTTGAAACGCTTAAAAGAAATTGAACGCGAGCGGATTTCTAAATACCTCGACTATCATCCAGAAGCCCAGTTTGTGCCGACTGGAGAGTCAACAATCTGGACCGTTAAAGCTGACCTTGCCTTCCCATGTGCCACTCAAAATGAGCTCAATGAGGACGATGCCAAGACCCTGATTGCCAACGGTGTCATTGCTGTTGCAGAAGGTGCTAACATGCCGTCAACCCTTGAGGCTGTGACGACCTTCCAAGAAAATGGCGTACTCTTTGGACCTGCCAAGGCTGCCAATGCAGGCGGTGTTGCGACATCTGCGCTTGAAATGTCCCAGAATAGCCAACGTCTGGCTTGGAGTTTTGAGGAAGTCGATGAGAAACTGTATGGCATCATGAAAACCATTTACGAGAATGCTGCCGCTGCTGCTGAGGAATTTGGACAACCAGGTAACTTGGTCGTTGGAGCTAATATCGCTGGATTTCTCAAGGTGGCTGAAGCCATGTCCGCTCAAGGTGTGATTTAAGTCAAAAAAAAAAAAAACTGGGTTACCCCAGTTTTTTTTTTTTTTTGACGCCTATCAGGCTAAGGTCTGAAATTTAGTCTACCCAGCAAAAAATAATCGCATTTTCAGGCATTTTATACTAAAATAGAAGAGATGAAAAAAACAGTCGGTGTGGGTCTTGCCCACAGTAAGATTATTATGATGGGTGAGCATGCGGTGGTCTATGGCTATCCCGCTCTTGCCCTGCCCTTACCTCGAGTGACAGCCATTTGTCAGGTCACCGCTTGTAATCTGCCCGTAGTCATCGACCCGCTGGATCCGATTGATACAGCACTGTCAGTGGCATTGACGGTTTTAGACATCGCAGAGCCTCGCATTGCTTATGCGGTCAATTCAGCCATCCCAGAGCAACGTGGCATGGGGTCATCAGCAGCGGTAGCGATTGCCGTCATTCGAGCGGTTTTTGACTACTATAATCAACCCTTATCAGATGAACTACTGGAGGATTTGGTCAACAAGGCAGAGCAGGTGGCTCACGGTAACCCATCTGGGCTGGATGCTAAGACTTGCTTAAGCGATATGCCTATTTGTTACCAACGTGGTCAGGGCTTTTCTCCTTGTCCAGTTCGTCTAAAAGCCCATTTGATTATTGCGGATACGGGTGTTTATGGCAATACCAGTCAGGCGGTTCAATGGATTGCCAAACAAGGTGAGACTGCCTTGCCTATGCTATCAGACCTTGGTGGTCTAGCTCAAAGCTTTTTAGAGCGCCTGCCTGAAGGACACTTGCCTAGTCTGGGGGAATTGATGACCCAAGCTCACCGCAAACTGGCCGCCTTAGGCGTTTCCTGTCCAGAAGCGGACCAGCTGGTCGAGGCTACCTTGTCTGCGGGTGCCTTTGGTGCCAAGATGAGCGGTGGCGGTCTCGGGGGCTGTGTCATTGCCCTGACCGATACTGATGAGGCTGCGCAAGCCATTGCCCAAAACCTAAGAGAAAAAGGAGCTGTCAACACGTGGATAGAGAACCTGTAAGCGTGCAATCTTACGCCAATATCGCTATCGTCAAGTACTGGGGAAAGGCGGACGCAGCAAGCATGCGACCTGCGACCAGCAGTATTTCCCTGACCTTGGAAAATATGTTTACCGAGACGACCCTGTCGGTGTCAGACCGAGATGCTTTTTATATCAACGGCGTCCTGCAAGATGAAGCTGAGCAGAGCAAGATGAGCCAGGTCTTGGACTTGTTCCGCAAGGACAAGTCAGTTTTTGTACGGATTGATACCCACAATAACATGCCGACAGCAGCTGGTTTGTCGTCGAGTTCGTCTGGTCTGTCGGCCTTGGTTAAAGCAGCGGCTGACTTTTTTGAGACAGGGCTCAGTCAGGCAGAGTTAGCTCAGGTGGCTAAGTTTGCTTCAGGTTCGTCAGCTAGGTCCTTCTTTGGCCCTTTGGCGGCTTGGGACAAGGACACTGGGGAGATTTTCCGTGTGCAGACGGACTTGAAATTGGGCATGATTATGCTGGTTTTGAACGACCAAAAAAAAACAATATCCAGCCGTGAGGGCATGAAGCGCTGTGTGGAGACCTCGACCAACTGGGCGGACTGGGTCAGACAATCTGAAGACGACTATACTGCCATGCTACAGCACCTAGAAGCTAATGATTTTGAAAAAGTTGGTGAATTGACGGAGCGAAATGCTCTGGCCATGCATGCCACCACACGGACGGCTACTCCTGCCTTCTCCTACCTGACTGAAGACAGTTACATCGCCATGGAGCGGGTGCTAGAATTGCGTCAACAAGGCTGGCTCTGCTATTTCACCATGGACGCTGGCCCAAATGTCAAGGTTCTCTGCCGCGAGGAGGATTTGGAGGATTTGGCGGCGATTTTCGCTGGGGACTATCGGGTGATTGTCTCGAGGACCAAGCGCCTATGACACGGACAGTTCACACCTGCGGGAAACTCTATTTGGCGGGGGAGTATGCCGTGTTGACGGCGGGTCAACCAGCCTTGCTGGTGCCGATTCCTATTGGCATGACGGCAACCATCGACTGGGCGGAGGCGTTTGCCTTACGGTCTGACCTTTTTGATTATGGGGTGGATTTGACCCCTGATTGCAACTACGCTCTGATTCAGGAGACGATTGCGTTGTTTGAAGCTTATCTGGGGCAGCCTTTGCGGCCATTTGCTCTGACCATTACCAGCCAGATGGCGCGTGATGGTCGCAAGCTCGGTATCGGGTCTTCTGGGGCGGTGGTGCTTTTAGCCCTGCGAGCCATGGCAGAGCTCTATGCCCTAGACTTGTCAGCAGACCTGCTCTTTCGTTTAGCAGCGGCTGTCCTCCTCAAGCGTGGAGACAATGGGTCGCTGGGTGACTTGGCCTGTATCGCCTATGAGGACTGGGTTTATTATCAGTCCTTTGACCGCCAGCAGGTTGCAGACTGGCTGGCGCATCAGCCCTTGTCAGAAGTACTATCAGCCGACTGGGGCTATGTCATTAAACCGATGCGCTTAGCGCTAGCAGCGGACTTTTTGGTCGGTTGGACAGGCCAACCTGCCATTTCTAGCGACTTGGTCAATCAGGTTAAGTCCGCTATCCCGCCTGACTTCTTAGCAGCTAGTCGGTTGACAGTTGACGGTCTTTACCAAGCATTAACGACTGGGGATAAGACAGGGGTGATGACCCGACTCGCACAAGCGGGTCAGCTCCTGAGCGCTTTGCACCCAGCCATTGTAACCCCAGCTCTTGAGCGTTTGTGTCAAGCGACAACTGGTCTATCCGCCGTTGCCAAGTCCAGCGGAGCAGGAGGTGGTGATTGTGGGATTGCCCTTGTGTTTGATGAGACGGACAGCCAGACCCTGATTGACCGCTGGGAAGATCAGGGCATTCAGTTGATTTATAAGGAGAGGTTTGATGAGTGAGTTGACATTAGTGGTACCATCGGCAGCTTATGGTGAGCAGATTTTGGCTTATCGAGCAGATTTTGATCAATCAGGAGAACACCTCCACGGTGGGGCACGCTTGGAAACCCTGTCGGATTTAGAGGACTGGTTGCGTCATGTCGCTGCCATCACCACCCCAGCAGGTGTTGAGCAAGGCCGTGTCCCTTCGTCCACCTTTCTATGCCTCCGTCAATCAGACCAGAAAATGGTCGGCATTTGCAATATCAAGCACTCTCTAGACCAGCCTTTTCTGGTTAACTTTGCTGGACATATCGGCTATTCCATTCACCCAGAGGAACGGCGGCAAGGTTACGCCAAGGAGCAGTTGCGACTGGCTCTGCTTGAGGCTGGTCAGTTAGGGCTTGACCGTGTCTTGGTCACCTGTGATGAGGCCAATCTGGGATCTGAAAAGACCATCCTGGCCTGTGGTGGGCAGTATGAGAACACCTATCAGGACCCTGATGATGGCAGCCGTAAAAAACGTTTTTGGATTGAGGTACCCCATGAGTAATCGTAAAGATGATCACATCAGGCATGCGCTAGCTTATCAGTCGCCCTATAATGGCTTCGATGAGCTGGAACTGATTCACTGCTCCCTGCCTGATGTCGACTTGGCAGATATTGACCTGACGACCCAGTTTGCTGGGCGCAAGTGGGAGGTTCCCTTTTACATCAACGCTATGACCGGAGGGAGCGAGTGGGCTAAGGCTATCAACCTGAAACTCGCAGAGTTGGCAGAGCGCTGTGGGCTTCTCCTAGTGACGGGCTCTTACAGCGCTGCCCTTAAAAACCCTAATGACGACAGTTTTCCGACCAAAACCAGCCATCCAGCTCTGCTATTGGCCACCAATATCGGCATTGACAAGCCCTACGCCTTGGCGCGTCAAGCTGTCGAGGCGGTTGAGCCCCTCTTTCTTCAGGTGCATGTCAACCTGATGCAAGAGCTGCTTATGCCTGAAGGGGAGCGGGCTTTTGCCCAATGGCCGAGCAACCTAGCGGCTGTTGTTCAGAAGTTACCAGTGCCTGTCGTCCTCAAGGAGGTCGGTTTTGGCATGGATCGACAAACGGTGCTGCGTGCTAGGGATATGGGTGTCAAGACCTTCGACATTTCAGGCCGTGGGGGGACGAGTTTTGCCTATATTGAGAACCAGCGTGGTGGGCATCGTGCCTATCTGGACGACTGGGGGCAGAGCACGGTGCAGACCCTGCTCAACCTGCAAGATTTGACCGATGAGGTGGAGATTTTGGCATCTGGTGGGGTCAGACATCCACTGGATATGGTCAAGTGCCTGGTCTTGGGAGCTAAGGCGGTCGGTTTATCTCGATCCGTCTTGGAGCTGATTGAGACCAAGCCGCTTGAAGAGGTCATCGCAATCGTCGAGGGTTGGAAGGACGATTTACGCCTGATCATGTGCGCGCTGAATTGTCGAACTGTCGCTGACCTCAAGACCATTGACTACCTCTGCCACGGTCGTTTGAAGAATACTTATCAGAAAAGAGAGAAAAGATGAAAGAAGCAGTCATCGTTGCTGCCGTTCGGACGGCCATCGGTAGTTTTGGAGGTAGCCTCAAGGACTTATCAGCTGTTGACCTAGGCGTCGCAGTGGTCAAAGGTGCCTTGGACAAGATTGGTCTAACACCTGAGACCGTTGACGAAGTGATTTTGGGCAATGTTCTGGGGGCTGGTCTGGGACAAAATCTCGCCAGACAAGTCGCTCTGAAGGCAGGTTTGCCAGTGACCAGCTCTGCTATGACCATCAATAAGGTCTGCGGTTCAGGTCTAAAGGCCGTGCAACTGGCGGCTCAAGCGATTCGTCTGGGGGATGCTGACATCGTTATCGCTGGCGGTACAGAAAGCATGAGCCAAGCGCCTCACGTCCTCCTCAATCAGCGGTGGGGGATCCGTCTGGGTCATGTCCAAATGGTCGATACCTTGCTCAAGGACGGTCTGACCGATGCCTTTGACCAAACCCATATGGGCATCACCGCAGAAAACGTGGCAGACCAGTATCAGATTAGCCGTGAGACTCAGGACGCTTTTGCGCTCCGCTCTCAGGAGAAGGCGCTGGCTGCCATTGCAGCTGGTCGTTTCAAGGATGAGATTATTCCCCTTGACATCCCTCAACGTCGTGGTGAACCGATAATTTTTGATCAGGATGAGCATCCGCGTGCCAACCTTACTATGGAGAGACTGAGTCAGCTCCGTCCAGCCTACAAACCCGACGGTACGGTTACAGCTGGCAATGCTTCTGGAATCAACGATGGAGCGGCTGTTGTCGTTGTTATGAGCCGTGACAAGGCAGAGGAGCTGGGCTTGCCTATTCTGGCCAGTATTGCTGCCTATGCTAATGCTGGGCTGGATCCGAAAATCATGGGCTGTGGTCCCATTGTTGCCAGCCAGAAGGTCTTGGACAAGGCAGGCTGGGCAGTGGCCGATTTAGACTTAGTAGAGGGCAATGAAGCCTTTGCCGCCCAAGCCTGCGCCGTCAACCAAGCACTTGGCATCAACCCAGACATCGTCAATGTCAACGGCGGTGCCATCGCCCTTGGTCACCCTATCGGGGCATCTGGTGCACGGGTGCTGGTCACCCTTCTGCATGAGATGGCGAAACGTGATGCCAAACGTGGGCTTGCTACCCTTTGTATCGGCGGTGGTATGGGAACAGCGCTTCTAGTTGAGCGATAAGCAAAACCACTAATGAAATTAAAAACTCATCAAGAGATTCTATTAGTATCCCGTTTGATGAGTTTTTTCTACTTCTTGAGCTCTATTAAGCATTGCTAAATGTCAGGCGATTGACATTGAATGAAGATTATGTGACAGAGTAAGTGCATCTATTCAGCAGATGATGACATGTAACCAGTTAAACCACTACTGAGCGAGAAGTCTTGTCTTAGGTAAATATAATTAGATATTCATTCTATCTTGCCACCTTGGCTTGTCAAATTATCAAAAAATATTCTGAATAGAGTAATTTTTATCTCGTCTTGTTTTAAGACGATAAAAAAACTAGACAATCGCCTAGCATTTACAAACTTCTTCATCGGGAAGACAGGATTCGAACCTGCGACATCTTGGTCCCAAACCAAGCACTCTACCAAGCTGAGCTACTTCCCGAAAATGCACCCTAGAGGAGTCGAACCTCTAACCGCCTGATTCGTAGTCAGGTACTCTATCCAATTGAGCTAAGGGTGCTTATCAAAATGCTGAGGACCGGAATCGAACCGGTACGAGGTTGCCCCCGCAGGATTTTAAGTCCTGTGCGTCTGCCAGTTCCGCCACCCCAGCCTCATACAAAGAAAGCGAACGACGGGATTCGAACCCGCGACCCCCACCTTGGCAAGGTGGTGTTCTACCACTGAACTACGTTCGCCTAACATAATTTTTAGATGTTTCACCAACCATTATAGTTTAACACATAGGAAATGAATTGTCAATATTTTTTTGAAAAAAGTCTAAAATATTTAGNCTAACATAATTTTTAGATGTTTCACCAACCATTATAGTTTAACACATAGGAAATGAATTGTCAATATTTTTTTGAAAAAAGTCTAAAATATTTAGCTTGGCAAGTCCTAAAATAAAGTTAACCACTTAAGAGTATGAAATGAATCGGTTACACTAAACTAGACAGAATTTATAAAGTGTTCTACACTAAAGAAAACAGGAGAACTCTATGTCTAGAAAAATCCGTCGTCAATTTAGTGATGACTTTAAGCAACAAATTGTTGA
>NZ_JBGTZB010000018.1:0-49094 GCF_041807825.1 Streptococcus sp. E24BD
ATAGCGTTTTGGTGCTTGCCGATGATGATGGCTGGTTCATTGATCCACAGGATAAAAATTTCATCTTCATTGACCAGCTCGCGAAAGGCATAGCTCTCCAGAGCGATGTTGTAGGCAGGGTCATTGGACGTATTGACGATGTATTTCATGGCATTCTCCTTGTTAGAAAGTGGTTACTATCAGGTCTATTATAGCAAAAAGCTTCTCTATCTGGCAATCACAAGAGCATTTTTGTTACCGTTTCTTTTTCAAAAGGGAAACCATACTCATCCTCCTGCCAGCACAACAAACCATGCAGCAACACCAACAGCCACTCAGTCCCCAAAACCTATAACAAAACAAGCGCTATTCTAGTATCGGCTTTAGCCAGATGCCTATCTGACAAGCGGATAGAGCCTATCAGGCTTGCTGTTTACTACCAGCTGCTTCAACTGTTAGGCAGAAATATTGTTACGACGAACAAAACCCTCGTTTGACAACAACGAGGGTTCCGTTCTAGTTTGAGGGTTGAGCAAGCTATCCATTCAATCAATTTTTCTTTCATCACTTTCTATTGTAAACTAAAACAGCTGAATTGTCAGCTGTTTTGAGTCTAATTTCTATGAGGTAAACTACCTTTGATGAAGCTACAGGCCGTCGTTTTGCATCGTTCTCCGTGCACTACTATTTAGCTCGAATCTATTGCACTTGTTTAGCGTAATCTGCCGCAATCTGGGCACCGATTTTAGCATTGTTGTAGACCAGTTGGATGTTGGTCTTGAGGCTATCACCACCCGTCAACTCGACAATTTTCGCTAGAAGGAACGGGGTGCTGTCCTTGCCACGCACACCTTTTTCATCTGCTTCTGCCACTGCTTGGGCGAT
The DNA here is from genome assembly GCF_041807825.1 of Streptococcus sp. E24BD. Lineage (NCBI taxonomy): Bacteria > Bacillati > Bacillota > Bacilli > Lactobacillales > Streptococcaceae > Streptococcus > Streptococcus sp. E24BD. The sequence goes on from NZ_JBGTZB010000018.1 coordinate 865, forward strand.
AATGGCATCGATTTTTTCATGCGGGATTTCATGCTCTGCAGGGATTGGATTAGTGACAAGGATACCTGCTTTGAGACCTAAAGCATCGGAATAGTGCATCATGCTGGCGATTTCTTCCGTGCTTTCCACACGGGTATTGAGCTTATACTCAGATGTCCTAGTATAGAAGGCCGGCAAATAGTCAGTCTGGTAGCCAACCACTGGTACACCCTTGGTTTCCAGGTATTCCAAGGTACGAGGCAGGTCAAGGATTGCCTTAGCTCCCGCACAAACGACCGTCACAGGGGTTTGTCCCAATTCGTCCAAGTCCGCTGAGATGTCCATGGTTTCTTCGACCCCACGGTGGACTCCCCCGATACCACCTGTCACAAAGACCTTGATGCCCGCCAAGTGTGCTCCGATCATGGTCGTTGCAACAGTCGTTGCTCCTAACAATTTTTTAGCAAAGACCTCTGGCAGGTCACGACGTGACACCTTAGCGACTGGTTTTTCCTTGGCCAAGCGCTCTAGGTCTTCTTCTTCCAAACCAATTTTGAACTGACCATCCATAATGGCGATGGTAGCAGGGACCGCTCCGTGATTACGAATAATTTGCTCCACGGTTTTCGCCATCTCCACGTTCTGCGGATAAGGCATCCCGTGAGAAATGATGGTGGACTCCAGCGCTACGACTGGTTTTTTAGCGTCCAAAGCTGCTTGGACTTCCTTGCTGATAGAGAGTAAGTGTTTCATCTTAGATTTCTCCTTTTTCCTTGAGTTGTTGATAGTTTTGTTCCAATAGCTGAGCGGATAGGTCGACTCGGACAGTCGCATCTGTCTGGATTGTATGATACGCATTGGTCAGACCGTAGGCGATCGCTTCTATAGCCGATTTCCCCTCCAAGAGACCGTGAATCAGACCTGCTGAGAAAGAATCCCCAGCTCCTGTCACATCAACGACTTTTTCGACCCTTGGCGGCTGGATATACTGTCGCTCCCCGGACTGATTGGCGTAGTAAGACGCCTGACTACCTCGGGTCATCAAGACATGCTCAAGACCCCTGCTCAGCCATTTTTCCGCCAAAGCTGTAACATCCTCCTCAGATGCCACCTGACAGCCAAAGTAGGCCTCACTCTCGTCCTGGTTGACCACCAGCCAAGTGACCCCAGTCAGGTCTTGAGGCAGATGGGTCATCTTGGGACTGCTGACGGGAATGACGACCAGCTCCTGCTCTTGTTGTTTAGCTAGTTCAATGGTTGCTGTCACCGTCTCAAGCGGTAGATTAAGGTCTACCACCAAGAGCCGGGCCTGTGCCAACCAACTTCGGTGACGATACAACCAGTCTGGTGTCATCTGGTCACAAATGGCCATATCAGCTAGCCCCAACTGCATGTCACCCTGACTATCTAGAATCGCTGTGTAAGACGAGGTCGTCTGCCCTTCGATTTGGGTGACCTGCTGGAGATTGACATAGCTTTCGGTCTGCGTCCGAATCCAATCGTAATCATGGTCTCGACCCGCCACAGAGAGCAAGCTGACGGCTTGCCCCAGTCGCCCCAGATTTTCAGCGATGTTGCGGGCAACCCCACCAACACTCATGCTGGCCATCACAGGATTACTGGTCTTAGGCTGCCAGTTATCACCAAGAACATACTTGCGATCCATGTTCATGCCACCGATGCAGATGACCTCTGTAGCGTGGTTGAGCACATAAGCTCGTCCAAGCAGGTATTTCTTGGTCATTAAGTTAGAAATTAAACCAGCCACCGTTGAACGATTGAGGCCTAGATGATCTGCAATTTCCTGCTGTGAGAGAAAAGGATCTTGTTCCAGAAGAGCGAGTATGCGTTGCTCATTTGTCGTTAGCATAGCACCTCCTTTTGGACTTTTGTTTATTTTTAGGATTTTTGTCCTAAAATCATTGTACTCCAAAAAGAAAACGGTGTCAAGAAAAAACTGCTAAATGGTCCAATATGCTCCTAAGGAAAAAACTTGCAACAAAGGTGAGGTTGCAAGTCTTTTAGAAAAATTTTTGAAAATGCAATTATTAGGAGATAGTGTCCTCCAATGCGGAACATCTGACACTGTCAGAGAAAATGCGGTATTCTCATGCCCTGCTAATTTTGAAGCGTCTGACCCAGGCTTAGCCGATAAAAGGATTGTAGAACCGACCACCATTGATCCAAAAGAGAGCAAGGGTCACCAAAACGACAGCAACAGCTAGCCCAATCACCGTATAATCACCAGAGTTAAGCTTTTGTGACTTATACCAGGTTCTATTTTTTTGTTGACCAAAACGGCGCAACTCCATGGCGGTCGAAACCGTATCAATCCGCTCCAACGAACTAAAAATCAGTGGCACAAGAATTTGAACATTACTCTTGATACGCTTGACTAAAGGCGCTTTTTTGGACAGTTCCAACCCTCTAGCTTCCTGCGAGAGCTTAATCATCTGGAATTCTTCTTGAATATCAGGAATATAGCGGAGCGTTAAGCTGACAGCATAAGCGATTTTATAAGACACTCCAGCTTGATGGAGACTGGCCGCAAACTGGCTGGGATGAGTGGTCATCAGAAACAAAATAGCCAGAGGCACCGTGCAAAAATATTTTAGCAAGAGGTTAAGGAGGTAAAAGAGTTGCTCGGCGGTCAGGTTAAATCGCCCCCAACCCTCCAGCAGAACGGTCTGACTATTATAAATCTCTACCCCATAAGCTGGCGCAAACAAGTAGACCATGATTAAGTTCAGAAGGGCAAAAACAATCACAATGGTCAAGACAAATGAAATTTCCCGTAATTTAATTCCTGCTAACCGAAAAAGCAACAAAGACCCAACGGCAATAAAAGCAATCAAACGTGTATCATAGGTTGTCATGGCAGCAACTGATACCAAAACAAAAAAGATGAGTTTAGCTACACCAGACAGGCTGTAGAGAAAGCCTGACCCTTCCTTATAACCAATCAATGTTTGTTTAGCCATGTTGACCTCCTTGTAGCATCTTATAATAGGCTGTCACTGCTTCTGGCGTGGCTTTCATTAGTCTTGCTAACTCAAACAAGGACGTTTGCTTGAGATTGGCTGCCGCCAGAATATCTGGCTGATTGAGGATAGCCTGAGGGCTGTCATCAGCCAAAACTTGACCATCACTGATCACCACACAGCGGTCGGCATACTCTAGCATGAGCTGCATATCATGGGTAATCATCACAATGGTACGACCCAGTGCATTGAGCTCATCTAGGAACATCATCATCTCACGATAGGTCCGCTGATCCTGACCGGCAGTCGGCTCGTCAAGCAAGATAATCTCGGGATTGAGCACCAAGATAGAAGCGATGGTCACACGTTTCTTTTGCCCATAAGACAAGGCTGAAATCGGCCAATGGCGAAAAGGGTATAAGCCACAAACCGTCAAGGCCTTATCAACTCGGCTAGCGATGGTTTCTTCATCAACACCACGCAGACGAAGCCCTAAAGCCACCTCATCACTAATTTGGGTCTGGCTAATCATCTGATTGGGATTCTGCAAAACATAACCAATCCGCTCAGAGCGCTCCTTAACAGTATCTGTGGAGATGTCCTGCCCCAGATAACGGATTGTCCCATTCACTGTCACAAACTGACAGAGGCTCTTTGCCAGAGTAGACTTACCGGCTCCATTTTTTCCGACGATTGCCAAACGCTCCCCCCGTCGCAGGGTCAGGTTAAGCCCTCGTAAAATAGGACGCTCTGGTTGGTAGGCAAAGGTCCAATCAGATAACTCTAACAAGGCTTCCATCTCCTTAGGACGAATAGCAGAGCTCCCCTCAGGCAACACTAAGTCTGGCAAGCTCAGCTCATCGAGCCGACTAAGATTGTCCAAACCTGTTAAATCAATACCCAGACCACGCAAAACACTGATATAAAGTGGTTCACGAATACCATATTGCCCCAGCAACTCAGAAGCCAGTAGCTCATCGGGATGACCGTTGAAGACCAACTCCCCGTCATGGAGCAGAACAATCCTGTCCACCGGTCTGTGCAGAACATCTTCTAACCTATGCTCAATGATAAGCGTGGTCGCCCCAGTCTCTTGGTGCAGTCGATCAATCAGCTCAATGGTCTCCTGACCAGACCGAGGGTCAAGATTAGCTAATGGCTCATCAAAAAGCAAAATAGGGCTCTCATCAATCAAGACACCACCCAGGCTAACACGTTGCTTCTGCCCGCCCGATAAGTCCTGAGGGCGGTGCTCCAATAATTCCCTCAACGCCAACTGGTCAGCCCAATAATGGACACGACTGACCATCTGATCTTTGGGGCAAGCATCATTTTCCAAGGCAAAGGCCAGATCTTCACCGACAGATAGACCGATAAACTGACCATCAGTGTCTTGTAACACCGTGCTGATCAGCTGAGAACGGTCGTAAATTGACAGTTGACTAATCTCCTGTCCTCTCACCAGCAATCGCCCTGTTTGTTTTCCCCTGTGGATATTGGGGATAATGCCATTTAAGCATTGCCCCAAGGTTGATTTTCCAGAACCAGATGCCCCGATAATCAGCACCTTTTCCCCTTCTTCAATGGTCAGGTCTATTTTTTTCAGGGTAGGTTCTGATTGGGCATCATATTGGAAGGAAAAATTCTCAAACCTTATCACCTTGCATCTCCCTAAACTTTAGCATTTGTTAGGAACATTATACCACAAAATACCTTTAATTCCCTCAAAGCAATCTCAAACCAGCCACACACCCCACTCCGACAAGGACCGTAAGGATAATGTTATTAGTCTTTTTAAAGGTCACATAGGTTGGTACTAAAGCCAGCGCTTCAATCAGCTTTAAGCTCGGCAATTGCCCAACACCAACCTGAAACACGCTGGACAGGATAAGCGTAAACATGATGCTGACAGGAAGATAAGATAGAAAGGCAACAACTTTCTCGGGTAGTTTGGCAAATTTCACTAAAAAATATGGAAAGATTTTAGGCAGCCAATTGGCTAAACTGGCGAGCAAGATTAGTACGACTGTTGATTTAGTCCACATCTGTTAACACCCCCACGAGACAACCCATCAAAGTCGCTAGTAAAACAGCTACCGACCCTTGCACCAAGACTGAAGAGAGCAAGTAAGTCCCTCCAACGCTAATTAGCATCACACCTATCCTAGAAGTTGCCACTCGCTTGCTCAAGACATCCAGCTGACTGGCAAAAATAGCAAGAAACATCACCATCAAGGCATAGTCAATCCCCAAACGCTCAGGATTTGGTAACAAGCCCCCTAACATAGCACCTAGCACACTAAAAACAAACCAAGAGAGGTAGCCCGCACCATTATTGCCAAACATCCATAACGGTTCCACCCGCTCAACCTCAAGCTGATGAGTCAGCAAGACACCGTAGCTCTCATCAGTCATCATGCTAGCAGCTAATAACTGTTGAGGCAAACGATAGCTTTCAAACACCTTGGTCGTATGAAGATTCAGCAGGAGATTGCGCAGATTGAGTAAGCCTATCGTCAGGGTCGCACTCACAGGGTCGGTCTGGGCAGCAACCATACCACACAAGGCAAATTGAGCCGAACCAGAATACACTATCAAACTCATCAGAGCCGTCTCTGCGGGAGACAGACCTGATTGGGTCGCCAAAATCCCACAAGCTAAACCAATGCTAGCATAGCCAAGAACGGTTCCTGTTGCAGCAGCCATGCCACGTCTAAATTCCGACATTTGTTGTTATCCTTTCAATCAGTTTCACTTATTTTCAACTGTCCTATCATAGCACAAAACCCACCTACCACAAAGGCAGACGGGTCAAAGTTATCAGATAAGAATGATTAAAAGAAAGTCAGCAGTAAGAGTTAGCTTGAACAATCATTTTCAGGTCAAAACGACAGTTCTCTGCCGACTCGGAAAAGGCTAGGTTGCTTTGTCTGGTTGATTAGCATTTATGCACGCAATATACTTTGCCTGTCAGAATAGCTATAGCAAGTTAATTCGTCGTCTTCTTAAAGTAACCTAATTTCTAAACTGCTCTTCAGCGCACAAAACTGACCAGCTATCAATTCTGTTCTGGCAACTGTCAGAGCCAACCATATCGTCCACCGTGACATCTAAAGTCAGTTATTAGCTGGTTACTAGCCAAGCAAGAAAACGCCTTTTAGTCCTCAATACCCTTAAAGACCAAACTAGGTTTGGCATTAAGCGAGAGGTCCGCAAGATTGCCTTTCTCGTATTCAACAACCGCAGCAAAGGCAATCATGCCGGCATTATCGCCACAAAGGCGCAGAGGTGGCACGATCACCTCAACTTCGGTGATGTCCACCGCCAGACGCTCACGTAAGCCCTGATTCGCTGCGACACCGCCTGCGACAACCAGCTGCTTGACAGGGTACTGGACGAGGGCCTTCTTGGTTTTTGCCATCAGCACATCCAGTACCGCCGCCTGGAAGGACGCACAAAGGTCTGTCAAGACTAAGTCCTCGCCCTTTTGCTGGGCATTGTGATGCAGGTTGATAAAGGCTGACTTGAGCCCTGAAAAAGAAAAATCCAGATGGTCTTCCTTGATCATGGCACGAGGGAGATTGTAGGTATCCTGTCCTTGATGGGCGAGCTGGTCAATCTCACGACCAGCTGGATAGGTCAAGCCCATGACCCGACCGACCTTGTCATAGGCCTCTCCTACCGCATCATCTCGCGTCTCACCAATGATGCGGTAATCCCCTGCCTCAGGTACATAGACCAATTCCGTATGCCCACCTGATACTAAAAGCGCCATAAGAGGATAAGTTAAATCGCTCTGCTCTTTTGCCGCCATCAGATGCCCTGCCATGTGGTTGACAGGGATAAGCGGAAGTCCATGCGCCCAAGCAAAAGCCTTAGCAGCTGCCATACCCACCAAAAGGGCACCAACAAGTCCAGGCCCTTCAGTCACCGCCACAGCCGTCAGGTCGCTAGCAACCAAGCCAGCCTCGCTCAGAGCATCGGCAATACAGGTCGTGATGATTTCCACATGGTGGCGGCTGGCCACCTCAGGCACCACTCCACCAAAGCGCTTGTGGCTCTCCACCTGACTAGCGATAATGTTGGTTAAGAGCTCCTTATCATTTTTGACAATAGCCACACTGGTCTCATCACAAGAGCTTTCGATGGCTAGGATGTATCTATCTGTCATCTGATTTCTTTCTATTTGGAAAATAGCTGAGCGTCACTGGTGACGCGTCATGATGATGGCGTCTTCAGTCGGCTGATGGTAGTAGTTCTTTCGCCGACCTACAGCAGAAAAGCCATGCTTGAGATAGAGGGCTTGGGCAGCCTGATTGCTGCTTCTCACTTCTAGGAAAATGGGCTGGCGCTCCTTAGCCAAGGCTTGCATGAGCTGGTCAGACAAGCCCCTGCCTTGGTAGGCTCTCTTGACAGCGATATTGGTGATTTCAAGCTCGCCAACTAAGAGTTGAACCGCCAAGAACCCAACTAATTCTTGCCCTTCATAACGATAAAAATACTGGCTTTCTGGCTTATCTAGGTCTGCACTAATCTGCTCAAGCGACCAAGGTGACTGCCCATAAACATCCGTTAAGATGTCGTAAATAGCTTGTGCTGTCGCCATCTTAGACCCTCTGGATGTAAGTGTTGTTATCGCCTGCTTCATGGTTCTTCAACCAATTTTCCTCGGCTTCAACCCGTTTGAGGTAGGTCGGTACAAAGGCGTGAGGATCAACAGGAACAGCAGTTATAGCTGCGCACCCGATACGATAAGCAGACGGCAAGGTTGGCAAGATATGGGCGTCTGGATAGCGCTCCTCAATCTGCTGACGGAAATTGCCCACCTCACCGACAAAGGTCAGGTCTCTCTGATCAGATAGGCGATCCAGTAAATCGTTAAAGGCACAGTTGGTATCTGGTGCAATTGCTCTGCCATTCTCATAAAAACCAGCATAAACCGTGTTGCGGCGAGCGTCGATCAGAGGGATAATCACCCCTTGAGCCTCAGGCGTTAGGGCGTAGAGGCTAGAGATGCCGACCAAGTCAATAGCAAGGGTATAGGCTAAAGTCTTGGCTGTTGCTACCGCCATCCGTAATCCTGTATAGGAGCCTGATCCCTGAGCGACAGCGATGCGGTCAAGGTCTTGAGGGGTCAGCCCTGCTTGTGCCATGAGAAAATCGATGCTGGGCATGAGGCTGATGCTGTGGTTTTTCTTGATGGTGAGGGTCAAATCCGCCAACAAACGGTCGTCCTCTAGAAGAGCGATGCTTAAAGCTTGGTTGGAGCTATCAAAGGCTAAAATCTTCATGCTTGTCCTTTTTATCTGATTAATATCTGGTTTTTATCAAGGCATTATGCGTCAACCTGCAAAGTCTCGGCTTGCTTATACCTCCTATTTTATGCTATAATTAAAATAATTGCAACGCATCACGGTCAAATTTAACACCTGTATCTTTATCGCTTATGACTGAGCGGTTAAACAGGTGCTGATTACTCTGAAATTTAATTAGCCAAGCACCCCACAATTGGGGATTGTTTTGGTGATGTTGACAGACTGACTGAGAAGCCATACAGAAAGGATTATCATGATTTACAAAGTATTTTTCCAAGAAACAAAAGACCGTAGCCCACGTCGGGAAACAACCAAGATCAGCTATATCGAGGTGGATGCCAAAACAGAACTAGAAGGGCGCATCAAGGTTCGTCAACTCGTTGAGGAAAACACCGCTTATAACATCGAACTCATTCAGTACTTATCAGATAAGCATTTAGCCCATGAAAAAGAGTCTGGCGTTTTTGAATTAACGGAGTTCTAAGATGGTAAAAGTGAACTTAAAACCACACGAAGTTGGGGTCTTTGCCATCGGAGGTCTTGGCGAAATCGGTAAGAACACCTACGGCATTGAGTACCAAAACGAGATCATCATCGTTGATGCTGGGATTAAATTTCCAGAAGATGATTTGCTAGGGATTGACTATGTTATCCCTGATTATTCCTACATCGTTGACAACATCGACCGCGTCAAGGCCTTGGTCATCACCCACGGGCATGAGGATCATATCGGTGGCATTCCCTTCCTGCTTAAACAGGCCAATATCCCCGTTTATGCTGGGCCATTGGCGCTAGCCCTGATTCGTGGCAAACTGGAAGAACACGGTCTGCTCCGTCAAGCCAAACTACATGAGATTAACCACAACAGCGAACTGGTCTTCAAACACTTGAAGGTGACTTTTTTCCGCACCACCCACTCTATTCCAGAGCCTTTGGGAATTGTCATCCATACCCCTCAGGGTAAGGTGGTCTGCACGGGAGACTTCAAGTTTGACTTTACCCCTGTTGGAGAACCTGCTGACCTCCACCGCATGGCAGCGCTGGGTGAAGACGGGGTGCTACTGCTGTTGTCTGACTCCACAAACGCAACAGTGCCAACATTCACAGAATCCGAGCAAGTTGTTGGAAAATCAATTCTCAACATCATTGAAAACATTCAGGGACGGATTATCTTTGCCTCCTTTGCTTCCAACATCTTCCGTTTGCAACAAGCTGCAGAAGCGGCGGTTAAGACCGGTCGGAAAATTGTTGTCTTTGGGCGTTCCATGGAAAAAGCTATTGTCAACGGTATCGAGCTCGGCTACATCAAGGTGCCAAAGGGCACCATCATCGAGCCAAACGAGATTAAAAACTACCACGCCAGTGAAATCCTCATCATGTGTACAGGAAGTCAAGGTGAGTCGATGGCGGCGCTATCTCGGATTGCTAACGGCATGCACCGTCATGTGGTGCTACAACCTGGCGATACAGTGATGTTCTCATCAAGTCCAATTCCTGGAAACACCACCAGCGTTAACAAGTTGATTAACACCATCCAGGAAGCTGGGGTTGAGGTCATTCACGGCAAGATTAACAACATCCACACTTCTGGACACGGTGGTCAACAAGAACAAAAACTGATGATTCGCCTCATGAAGCCCAAGTTCTTCATGCCGGTCCATGGGGAATACCGCATGCAAAAAGTTCATGCTGGTTTGGCAGTGGACTGCGGTGTGCCAAAGGAAAACACGTTTATTATGGAAAACGGTGATGTCCTCGCCGTAACTAAGGACTCAGCGCGACTGGCTGGCAAGTTTAATGCCCAAGATGTCTACGTTGACGGTAATCGTATTGGTGAAATTGGTGCTGCTGTCCTGCGTGACCGCCGTGACCTATCAGAAGATGGGGTCGTGCTTGCAGTAGCAACTGTTGATTTCAAGACCAAGATGGTTTTAGCGGGACCAGATATTCTCAGCCGTGGCTTCATTTACATGCGTGAGTCTGGTGATTTGATTCGTGAAAGTCAGCGCCTACTCTTTAACACCATTCGCGTTGCCTTAAAGAACAAGGAGGCTAATATCCAGTCTGTCAACGGCGCAATTATCAATGCGCTCAAGCCTTTCCTCTACGAGAAAACCGAGCGCGAGCCCATTATTATCCCTATGGTTTTAACACCTGATCAATAAACGTTGTCATCCAAATATGCAAAAAACGATTAGCCGAAATATCGGTTAATCGCTTTTTTTGACTGTCTTGATTTTCTTACAGGGTAGGAGGGTAAATATAACTCACAACCCCTTCAGAAGTTTGAGTTGGGTCAAAGAAACCACGATAGTTGGCAATATTGGGATTACCACCAATATTAGCTTCCAAGACCTGAATACTAAATTCACTCTGCACATCAGTCACATAAGCCACGTGACCATAGCCACCATAAGGATCGGTCCATACAGCAATCGCACCTTCGACAGGTACAGTACCTATCGTAAAGCCATCTGCCGCTGCACTCGCCGCCCAGTCTCCGCCATTGCCCCAATAAGTATATGCCCACGGTGCCAATTCCTTGACACCCCAGGTACACTGTCCAACGGGGTAGAAGTTGCCAGAAGTCAGGTTGGCTTGTGCATTTGCAATCGCCAGCTCGCTACGGCTTCGATAAGGATTAGCGGCTTCCTCTGCTGCTTTGGCCTCTGCCGCTGCCTTAGCATCTGCTGCAGCCTTGGCTTCTGCGGCTGCTTTTTCTTGGGCAAGTTTTAACTCTCGCTGGCGAGCTTTCAAAACAGTCACAAGCTCCTGTTCTGTCCGATCAAGACCGCTCGCTTGAACAGTTGATAATAGTGATAATTGTCCAGCCATCAAAGCCCCTAATAAGGCCATCTGGAACAATGATTTTCTTAATTTTAACATTATTTGAATTCCTTTCTATCATTAAACTGCCTGTCTAGCATACGATAGATTTGTAACAATCACATCACAAAGGCATGACATTTATGACAAAAAGATTAGAACTGATGGGCTAAAGCTATATTTTAAGGTTAAACGGCTTTCATTTAAGGAAAAACTCTCCTGAAAACAGGAGAGTTCTTACTAAAGACGCCAGTGTTTATCTGGTGAAAATATTTGACCAACGGGAGTATCAGCTGCTAATTCAATGATGCCCCGTTTTTGAGGAGCATTCGGTAGAGCCAGCTCCCTTGGGGAACACATCATACCGTAACTGTCAACACCGCGTAACTGCCCTGGAAAAATCAACAGACCACTCGGCATCATGGCACCTGGCAAGGCAACAATTGTTTTCAATCCTAACGCGACATTTGGAGCTCCGGCCACAATCTGAACCGTCTCATCAGCTGATACTTTGACTTGGCAAATGTTCAGGTGGTCACTATCTGGATGAGCAGTCAACTCAACAATCTCACCCACGACGAATTTGGGCTGGTCATCAGCCACAAGCTCCTCATCAAAACCAAGTTCAGTCAAGCGCTGATTGAGTGTCTGCAACTCCTCTGCTGACAGAAAAACCTGCCCATTCCCCTCAATTGGAAACAGTTCTGACACTTGGAAAATGTTCCAAGCCACCGTTTGACCATCAGCCTTGCGGACAATGCGGGCAACAGTCTCTCGCTTGTCAACTTCAACAGCTTGCTTCTGGTCGTCAGCGACAATGACCATGAGCACATCACCCACATGTTTGTTATAGATAAAAATCATGTTTTCTCCTTAGATCGTTTGTAAAAAATGGCTAATCTCTTGCTTTGTTTTTCGGAGGCGGTTAACGAGGCGACCGATTTCTTGACCACCTTGAGTGACAACAAGGCTTGGGATACCGAACACATCCCATTCCTTAGCCAAGTCCATAAACTGATCACGGTCAACCTGCAAAAAGGTCAGTTGTGGAAAATCCGCCACCAACTCATCTAAGACAGGATAGATAAATTGACAATCCCCACACCAATCTGCGGTAAACAAAAACACAACTTTCTGGTCACTGTTGACCAACTGACTGATCTCATTTATTGAACTAGCTTTCTTCATCATTTCTCTCCATATCATGCTCTTTGTAGTCGATGTCACCCTTGTGGTAGCGAAAATCAAACACCACACCATCATCAAAAACCACACCGCCAAAGGCTTGACCAGCTCTGCTATTGACCTCTGTCAAATAAACCACCTCAATCTCTCCCATCGGTGCGAAAAAGGCGCGAATCTCCGCTAACAGTTCGCTATCTTTTTGTTGCTCTTTGACCTGCTTTTTGTGACCAATAAGAGCAAGAACGCCTAGGGCGCTCACAAACCCTGTCACTATGGCAAATTTTTTCTTTTTCATGACCTTATTATACTCTAAACTCTCAGAAAATACTAGTCTACGTTAGCCGATCGGATGACTTTTCGCCCCCAGTTTTGCTCCTTGAGGGCAGGGTGTCCCAGCTGATAGACACGATCCGCCTGCTGGGTAAGGGCGTCCCATGGCTTTTTGCCAATGCGTGTGACAAGCTCTACCTGACCTTTGATGCTAGACAGGTGGGCTTGCCCAGCGGGGCTAAAGCCCAAGACTCGCACCGCAGACGGCAAGTAAGCTTCTGTCGCATTGACAAGGATATAGGCCAGCACCCGTCGCACCCGCGCCTTAGTGTAGCGCTTGGTCGCAACATGTGCGATGAGTTCGTCAATGGTCTGGCTATCGCCAATAGCAGAGCGGATACGACTAGCCAGCTCTGCATTGACCTGATAGATAGCTGTCAGGTTTGAATGGGTTAGGATCTGATAGCGAAGCAGGGGGAAATAAGCTTCCCAGGAGACCTGCGGTGAGGAGAGCAGGAGATCAGCCGCTGGGCTGACCCTGCGGACAAAGTCGCCATCTGCTAGGTGCTTGCGGATGGCTGTCGCTGACGCATACTGCTCTGCCATTTCCTCCGAGTGAAATCCTGCTCCCTGCCGAGCGATAGGGCAAAGGGCAATCCCTGTCCCAGCTGCCGCCTTGGCATAGGCCAACGCCAAAATGTGGTTGGGCGTGTCACCCGTGAAGGTCAGCCCCGTAAAGGTCTGCCACATGGTCTGCGCCTTTTCAGGGTAAGACAGGTGGTCGGGCAAGCACGAGAGAAACGCTTCCATCTCCTCTGCCTGCTTGGCGTAGGTGTCCGCGATCAACTGGTAGTCCATGACAGCCTCTGTCCCAAAGGCCAGCTGGCTAATCCCCAACTGCCTCAGGATGTCCACTGCCCCTTTGGCAAAGTAGTCCGCCGACTGGACAGACACTAGAAAAGGCAACTCGACCACGATGTCCGCCCCATGATTCAGCGCCATCTGCGCCCGCGTCCACTTATCCACGATAGCAGGCTCCCCCCGCTGCATAAAATTGCCACTCATGGCAACGATTTTTAAACCTTCCACTTGGTCAAGCAAGTACTTGTGTCCATTGTGAAAGGGATTAAACTCTGCGATAATGCCTGTTGTTGTCATGGGGGTCCTTTCTGTCGTACGATAATCGACTTAGCACTATCTTAAGTGAAAACAGTCAAGAATACTGTGCTCAAATTCTGTTCCTTTTCATTATAACACATTCAGAAAAGGTAAACCGTAGCTTTATGAGTGCTTCCTCTGCTATACCGACCAACAATATACTCTATGTAAGCTTCTGTTAATTGGTTTATCCCTTCCCAAGTTTTAGTTGGTGAGAAAGGGGTTAAATAGGCTATTTTTCATGAGCTGTTGTCTAAGGCAGAATAGCTATAATTCGTCCGTTTTATAGGTAAAATAACCTTCGTAATGGTAGCTGGCGTCCAGCCCTTTTATATAAATCTGCCGGTTATCTACAGCTGTTGTCAAGGCATGCTGGATAAGGTATTTAATTTCAATGCTTCGGATGGGGCTACGTTCCATGGCAAGAAGATAATCTTCTTTATCAATTTTTGACCAGTCAATAACTTGTCCCAACTGATGTTTTAGAAGGTGGTCAAGCCACAGTCTCCCTGCTCTGCCATTGCCCTCACGAAAGGGATGAGCGACGTTCATCTCAACATACTTGTCGATAATAGCATCAAAGGTCGTTTGGGGCATGGTGTCGATATGCTCAAGAGCAGCTCGAAGGTACATGGTCGGAGCAAAACGGAAATTCCCTTTGGCGAGGTTGACCGTGCGAATCTCTCCTGCAAAAGGATAAATGTCCTCAAAAAGGTGGGTGTGAATAAAGGCGAGGGTACTAAACAGGCCTGGAGGTTTGTCTCTAAGCAAATCTTGTTCAAAAAGCTCCAATGCCTTTTTTTTACTGATTTTTTCCTCTTCCCTTGCCAAGTCGCTGGACGTGGTTAAGCCTAACTTGTTTTCTAATACCATAATGATTGTTCATTCCTTTCGTTTCACTCAAGGCACAACACTGAATGAAAGAATGTTACACTTGTTTTCGACTATAATTAACGTAAGAAACCCCATCACCGACAAACAGGGAATCACGATATACCTTCTTTACCTTTACGAATGAGCTTCTTCAGCTGCGAGACGGGTTGGAAAGAGGGACGATAAGTGGTAAATATCTTTTCCAAAAATAAGTCCTTGTAGCCATTGTTCACATTGTAATCATTTTCCTATTCTAAAAAACGCTTGGGCTTGCCATCCATCGGCACAATCATACCACTGTTTCTTAGAATTGTCAGCTGTTGGTTAAATGTCTTGTATTCTTTCATCCCCTTATCTCCAATTAAGCTACTGCTATATCATTTTTGATAGCCTGTCAAGAAAAAAATGGGTGGTTGATTTTTTCGTAGGTGGGGAGCATGATAGACCTCTATCTTCTTTATCTAAAGATTTACTAGTTTAGGAGATTTACTAATATTTTCCAAAAACAAGCGCTTGAGGCAAGATTCGGGAGTTTCCGAACGACCTAAAAAACGATAATGTAATACTTTGATTTTATCAATATTCATAACTCCGATACATAGATTACAACCCCAGGGATTATCATCCGAAGCTGTAAAAATATGTATTCTATCATCAGTTCCATTTTCCTCTTTGGAACTATATCGATAAATAATTCCTGTAATAACTACTCCTGACTTCAAAATTACTTCGACATAATCTCTAACATAACTCCACGCATGTGAAGTTCTACTTTCCAAATCTACTAACTTCCTTAACACAAAAAATACCTCCTTAATTACAATTCGACCAGTTGCAGACGATTGGTCTGAATCAATCTAGTTAATAAGTTCTTTCCATGATTTTTATTATCCATTGTCTGACCATATTTTTCAATCAATCGAGAAACTGAATATAGCTGCTCTTGTTCAATTTCTTCCCGTCTATTCTTATCAAAAACACTATAATAAAAAATTAATTTCAGATCATTATTTTGATATAAATTATAATGGTCAAATAACTGCTGAAAGTAGGAATAGTCTGCTTCTGCTAAAGAATGTCCATAAAATTTAATCATTTTTACAGTAGGAGAATATATTTCTCTTCCATTACCAGCCTCTTCAAATCCAATTGAATAATTTTTAAATGTTCTATACGTTTTTGTGAAACGATATTCAAACGAAGTTGCATCAAATAATGATGCATCGACTCCAAATATAATTGTGGAATGCTTTAGCCCTTCGTTTTTAGGTAATCTACCATGAACATCGAAAAATAACTTAGGTGAGAATTTAGGTCTAAAAATCTCCGACCATATTGAGCTATAATTAAAACTCATCAAATAATAAGGTCTTGGCTCAATATTAAATAGATCTACATGTGGATCTAGCATTTTCCGTAGAAGAGCATTTACTCTTTCCCCATACTCATGATCCATATTCTGCTTTTGAAATGCTACAAAACGTTGAAAATCATACTCTAACTCATTTAGCTCATGCAAAAGAACCTGAGTTACCCACTCTTTAATGTGATTCAAATCCACCTCGTCAGGCTTATTATAAATTTCTTGCAACTTTTCATAAGCAAAATGATTGGGTAAAACTAAATCGTTTAATTTTTTGCGAACAATAATAAAGGCAATTTTTGCCAGTATCCCTGCTTTTGAGTTACTAGGAATAGGAATGCTTATCCTTTTTGACTTATAAGTAGGTTTAGATTTATTGTTTACAATAAGCGAGGAGATATAATCAATCATTCTATAATCTTGTAAATAGGTAGCTAATATCGATTCCACAGAAGACCAATTAATATTTTTCACCATTTTTTCATACAGAAAAATATGATACCAAATATTGAGTTTAGGATAGTAGTCATATCGGTTGTAATAATCTAAACGGCTCAATTCTCCCCAGTTTTTTACATGTAAGTCAGTATATTTGATTGATTCGGAAACTTTATCAGAAAACTCATCTAAGTTGAAAGTGTCGTAGTTAATAGAATCTGAAATATTGCTATCCAATTTTGAGAAGGTATACTTTAAAAAATTCTCATAGGTTGTCCCCAAGCCACATTGTAAATCAAATCCATTACCAATGATAAACAATTCTTCGATAGGACTTATTTCATCCATTCCGCTGCCTCCGCCTATATGTCTCTATATCGTTTTAAATCTTACTTTTTCTTAGTCTTACTATTTCCGACAAGTTTAGATTTAATAGCATTAGCACAAACCTCTGTCAATGGTTCACCTATTGCTTCCTTGTAGTTAAAACCTAACAATTGCATTGTTTTTAACGTATCTGTATTCAATAGAGCTACCAGTTGCTTCATTGATTCAGATTGTTCAGTGGGAAGTTTGCTAAATGAGCCTAGAAGATCAATAGCCTGAGCCAGTGTATTATGTAGATAAACGATGTCATCATCTTTTATATTAACTCTATCATACTCTTCTTTATAAAGCTGAGCAATACGTAAGGCATCCGCACGTTCGGACAGCAATTCATTTATGATATCGTCATAAGCACTTCTTAACTTATCAACATCTTGCTCTGCTTTCATTGACTGAATTTTGCTATTGATTTTAGCCGTTGTACCTTTAACTGCCAAAATTCCAAGTTCTACCCCTGCTTTTACCAAGGATTCTGCAATATAGTTTTCCATGATCCTCCTCCTATCGTCAAATAAATTCAACTCCCCACCGTCCACTTAGGCGACCCGTCACCTAAGTGGACGGTGGGGGTTATCTCCTAGTCCATAGCTTTAACGTGTTTCTTCATAAACAATCGGATATGCCGTGGGATATCGTAATAGTCACACAGCTGCTCATGAATCTCATCTACCGATTTTGTCCAATCAATCGTGCTATTATCTGAAAAATCGAACCATGGAACATATTTCCAAACAGATTTTGTATTATCTTGTGTAATTTTCAATACACCAAGCAAGGTTCGTGCAAATGGAGTTTTAATATATTTCAACAAAGCTTCAGCTTCTGCCAAAGTTTCAAATGCACCAATCGAAAGAAAGGTCTGTGTGTGACCCACGAGTGGGGTACCCACGAGTGGGGTACCCACGAGTGGGGTCGATAGAACTTCGCCTATCGCCCCACTGCCATTGGCTTTCGGCAGAAAAACCTTGTACATTTCAAAGTTTAATGGTCCTCTAACATAACGTGCAGGAGCATATTTGAATGTGCGCTCGTTATTGACTCTTCCTAAAATTTGGACATGTGGCTCACTCGGTGGATTATCTGTAAAAATTTCAGGCAACTTTTCAAGGACATTAGTTTTCACATCATACTTATGACCTTTGCTCAAGCGACTTTCAATATCTGGGAAGTCCTTGTGTAATTCTTCTGTAAACTTATAGCTTTCAGGCGAGAAAATCATCGGGGTGATTGATAAGAAATCTTCTCTGTGGGAAACAATTTTATACATTTCACTTAATTCTTCAAAAGCAGTAAATGTTTCAATCTCTCCAAAATCTTTGTCTGTATCCCGGTAGGTCACCACAACCCCACCCTTAATATCTGTATTTGGGAAGACCTTAGAACTGTCTTGCTCATAATGAACAACTTTCAAATGAGTATCTGCCAGCATTTTTCGATTAAAGTCTTTAGGTGTTGCACCTGCATTAAAAAGGAAACGTGCAGGTGTAATTAAAGCAACCTTATCTGACAACTGGTAAGATAATTCCATAAACTTGTGATAAATCGGAGGTGTCTGGGTGTTCTCTCCAATCCCCTCCTCCTGATATGGCGGGTTACCAATCACAACATCAAATTTCACGTCTTTGAAGACCTCCTTTATCTTGTCCTGACCGCTTGAGAGGTCGGTTTTGAGGGTCTGGCTGAGCCCATCGATATAAGCAACATTGACAGCCAGATTGCGGTAGCCAGCCAGCGTCCGATCAGTGATGGTCTTGGCCATCGGGGTTTTAGCGACAGCATAAATCTGCTCCTGCAAAATCTCGCCATAAACCGCCAACTCGTCAAAATGACTATCCTCATTAGTCTCCACAGCCTTGTGGAAGAGACTAATGGCCGCATGTAGTGGATAAAGCCCTGTTTTGGCGTTGATATCAAGGAAGGTCTTACCTTTTTGGTAAATAGCAGAGCTATCCTCACGCTCTACCCAGTGCAGGGCTGATTTGCCATCTATGGTCATGCTGGTAAAGCTATCGTCAAAAAAGTTAAGCCCTCCGATGGTCTTGGTCACTTGCAGATTGACCACCCGCCAAGGGGTTAAGACCGTTTCCTTGTCAGGATTCTTAAAGGTGCTAAAGAGCTCCGCAATTTTCTCAGCCCGCTCGATGACCCCTAGTCGGTCAAAGGATTTAGCCCGACAACGGATAATGCGCCCCGCCTCGATAAAGACCTCAGGATCGTAGAAGCGGACAATCTTGCGGAACATCCCTTTAGTAAAGCCCTTTGGCATAAACTCCTGCCAGGAAGCGTCATCTACTGCACTGATGAAACGATCGATACTGATGTCCTCATCAAGGTCAACCATCATCCCGTAAATCATCATAGGAATACGGATAGAGACTCCACGTAGGATGGAAATCATAGCCTTACGCTGGTTTTTAGCTTCCTTGAGCTTGGCAAGTAACTCCTCTTCTTCTTTGGTTCGCTGCTTTTTCGGTTTCTTCTGGACTACTTCCGCCTGTTCATGCTCTTCCTCGCTCATGCCATTGTCATTGATGATAATCTTGGTCTGGCGTTCTTTATTGGTCGTGCCAACGATAGCCTTGACATCGTTAAACAGACTGGCATCATCTGCTGTCAGGGTTAAGAGCTGATCATTGTAGAGGCTATCGTCCTCAAAGCCTGACCGCACCGCTTTTTCCGCATAGACTTTCTTGAGCTGGGTCAGCATACGATCGACGTTGTAAGTTTTCATGCCATTACCATCATTACTCAAAATGGGCATAAAATTAAGGAGTTTCGTCATGGCACTTGTTTGTGCCTTACTGTTTTTCTTACCGACACCAGAGTTAATCCGAGCTGACTCTGCCATGACAGTCAGAGCACGATCAGGAGCAAAGTCAAAGACATAGCAGACTTCTTTTTTGCCTAATGTTTCATGAGAAAATGGCGTCTGCGCACGAAAGGCCGCTTGCAGATAGTTCATTGGGCTTGTCGTATTGTTTAAAAAGACCACGCCCGTCCACTCTGGAACATTGACTCCAGTGGTCAGCTTGCGCACCGTTAGGGTGATGGTCTTGGTCAGACTTGGATCGTCTCCAATCGCCCGCTGTACCTTTTCAAGGTCATCAGCCGTTGCCTCACCGCTATTGTCACCATCTTTCACCACATTGACGATGGTATAGTCTTTTCCAAAGACAGGGTGGGCGAGAAGTGCCTGCTCAAAGGCTGCCGCTTCCTTGACCCCAGGCAAGAGCCAGAGGGTGTGACGCAGCGTTTCACGATAATTAGCAGTGGAGAAAGGGTAGTCTGTTTTAGGGTTTTCCTGACTAATCTGGTCTAAAAAGGCTTGAACCTCCCGCTTGTAGACCAGCTCCTCTTTATCATCAACCTTGAAGAACTCACGGAAGTTAAAGGACTTGCTTTCGTCAGCAAACTGCTCTTTGTTTGCCATCTCAAAAGTGTACATCTCAACCCGCGGCAATTCCCCATAAGGGTTCGGCTTATCAGGATGGGTTCGCTCCCAGCGGAGTTTCGCCTCTTGCTCCATGGTATAGTCCCAAGTATAAACCTGCTCCTCGTCGTACTGATCCAGCAGGTTAAAAGGAGTGCCTGAGAGCTCAAGGATTTTCGTCTTTTCCTTGACAAGAGCAGTCATAACCGTCTGATTGAGCTCGGTCTGAGTCCCCTCATGCGCCTCATCGATGATAATCAAATCCCAGTCCACATCAGCATAGTCCGCCAGATTAACCTCACCACCGCCATACCGAAGCAACTGAATCGAGGCAAAATAGATGAAAGGTGTTTCTCCCATTTTTAGGACTTCGAGCTTTTCCCCACGATCTTTGGCACCATAACGGTAGCCTGCTTCTGCCATCTTCATCTTACCAAAGTCATCAAACCAAGAATTTTTGACCACAGGACGATGGGTCATGAGCAGTACCTTTTCAAATCCCATATCCTTAATGAGTTGGAGACTTGCCAAGGTCTTACCAAAACGCATCTTGGCATTCCAGAGCATCCTGTCTTTCTTTTTGAAAACAGCCTTGGTCTGATTGACAGCGTCTTGCTGATTAGGGCGTAGAGAAAGGACTGCTTCATCAGCAGTTGCTGGCAAATTAAGAGCATAGCGACCTTCTTTGACTGCTTTAATAGCTGCTTTAGCAGTTTCAAGGTCAACTTCAAACCATTCGTTTCCTTGGAGTTTTTCGGCTTGTTTAATGCCTGAACGCTTCAAGACCTCATGCACATCATGGTCGTGAAACCATTTTTTCTGAGCTTTTTGCCAAGCTAACTCTACCCAACCCAACTGATAGGTCAGTCCTGCGGTTGTCATGTACTGTTTAATCCGCTTTGGGGCAACCTGACGTAGAAAGTCACTGTTAGCAGTCCAATCAGCTTCCATGTCATCTTCAGCAATCGTTCCTTCACCGATTTTTTGCGTTCCATCGTAAGCCGAAAAACCACCGTTGCTATTATCCACCGTTTGGATATAGATGAACTTGCGTTCCGCCGTCTGATAGCGTTGTTGAGCTTGAGGGATAAAAAAGTCCCTGATCATCAGCTGGTCATCCACATAGGTTTTCATAAACCAAACCAGCAGAAAATGAATGCTTGCCAGAGATTTTTCGGCATTCTCCTTAGTGGCTTGTTCTGAATTGAGGACATGAACCGCATCGTTCCCTCGCCCTTTCAAGCGACGAAAGGCCATCATGACCTCACCTGATGGGTCTTCAATCTGCTCATCAATCAATTTTAAGGTATTATGAAAGGTCAATCGTTCCGCATCAAGATAGCACCGATCGGCGACTAATTTCGCTAAGTGTTCAGCCAGTTTTCTGGTATTAAAAAGAACATTTTCAAAATGTTGGTATGTAAAGCTCTCCTCCGCAATATTTGCTGTGGCAACTAATTCACCCAAGTCTTCATCAAGTTTCAAAAAATCAAAATTACTGGTTAACATCCTCTAACCTCTCAATTGATACACTTTCTGGATTGGTAAAATGGTTTCTTGCGTTTGGTCATCATCGTCAAACTCAAACAAGCTCAACTGTCCCTCGACAACAGTAGCTTCTGCTGATTTTTCTCCCAGCATATCGGCAAAAATAACCTGTTTACAACTCACCTTACTAGGATTGCCTTTGACCGCTTGCCACTCCCAAAAAACAATGAGCTCATTGGTATCAGGATGTCGTTTGGTCAAGGTGTTCCCTCGAACAATATTGCGATGAATGAGAAAATGTGCCGAGCGATAGAGACCGGTCTTGCTACCCAATCGTTCACCAAACTGGGTCTCATACCAGTCTAAATAATAGATAAAGAGCCGATCACGTGCCACTTCCAGATTATCCGCTAAAAACTCAATACCGTAGATACTAGCGAGGGCAAAAAGAGATTTCGTCTTCCAATTCTTCTTATCGTATTGTTGCGTCAAAGCCTGTAATTTTCTCTCCAAAATCGCCAACAAAAAATTCCCATCACCAGCAGCAGGTTCTAAAAAAGTCGCATGAATCTGCTCACAAGCCACTTTTATTTCTGGAATATCCAGCATCATCTCTACCATCCATCTGGGAGTAAAGACTTCTCCGTGTTGCTGAACACGCTGTTTTGACTTAATCAGTTGTTCGGTCACACTAAGCCCCTTTCATCAGTATACTAGCTTTATTATACCATAAAAAGCCCTTGGTTTAGGGCTTTTTCACGATTTGTAAAACAAACTTAGGAAGGATATAAGCCTCAGCGGAACAATAGGTTAAGGATAGAGAATAAATCAACACACTCAATGGCAAAAATACGGAGCTCTCTGTGGCTAGTCACGCCTTACTTCCTCCCCACAAAAAACCATCGTCTGCTTTTTTCTGTTGGTTCCTTGTCTTCAAAGTCCGCATAGACCTTGACATCGGTGAAGCCGACCTGTTCCAGCAAGACGTCATAGGTCAGGAGTTCGTAGGTACGTTCTTCGTGAATCTCATCGTAGCGGGTAAAGCGTCCATCCTCGTCCTTGATGAAAAAGGTCAGCTCATGGACAACCGAGTGCGGCGCCTCATCTTCATAGGTGTCCCAAACCATGGCAAAATCCTCTGCATTTTCATGATGAGAATAGCCCGGGAAAACCTCATCCGTCTGATAGGTCGAGTGAACGTCAAAAATAAAAGTACCACCATCATTGAGATGAGCGTAAACGCCAGCAAAGACATCCCCCATCTCCACCTCGTCCGCCAGATAGCAGAGCGAATCAGAGTAGCAGGTCACTAGATCAAACCGCCCCACACCGCTCAAGTCCAGCATATTGCCCGCCACAAAGTCAACGGCAACCTTGGCAGAGGACGCCCGCCGTTTTGCGACCTCCAGCATCTCCTCACTCAAATCTAAGCCCGTCACCTCAAAGCCCGCTTGTGCGAACCGCACCGACTGGATGCCCGTCCCACAGGCCAGCTCCAGCAGTTTGGCTCCCTTTGGTTTTTTAGGAAAATGGCGGAGCGAAAAGTCCGTCCAAAGGTCATACAGCGAATCGTCCATGATAGCATCATAGACCGATGCGAATGTTTCGTAATTTTTAGTCATACACTTCTTTTCTATCTAATTTCTGAGGTAACACAGACAGTAGTAATCGCCTAAGGGCGTCCCATACCTAAGTTTTGAGCCACAACCTCGAGACTTCCGTCATGAACGAAGAGTTTTCTTTCGTTCACTAGTGCTAGAGCGAGAGTCATCTTATACAGCTCACTTTCGCTCACTGCTCCTTCCCTTCTCATTTACAGTTACTGACTTTGCCACATCATCACAACAGCTTACTTAAACAGCTTAAAATAGTCACTCTTTGTGGATAGCAGATACCGCACCTGAACAATTTTCTCATCCGTATCAACATCATACAAGACGATATATCCCTTTTTCAAGGGGAGCCCTCTAGTCACATGACCGGGGGTCAAAGCCTTTCCAAATCGTTCATCAGCATTAAACCCTCGCTCTGGAAAAATTTCTAAACTTCTTAAGCCCCTAATCAGCTCTCGTACAAGTTTCTCTCCAGCCGATGGATTGGATAAGCTATGACTGATGTATTGTCTGATTTCTCTTAGCTGCTTATAAATTTGATTGGGCACTTGAACCTGATAGTTATCCAAAAAGCTGCTCCTCTAGTTCATCCAAGGTCAGGTAGTTGCCAGCTGACATGTCAGCTACATTTTTCTGTACTTCTTCCTGCAATTCTCTAAACAAGCGTTCCCTTTCCAACTCTTCTTCAGAGAGCAAGTCCACCTGACCTGTGACAGCGATATTTTTCAAAAACAACTTTAAGATCTTGCCCAAACTGCTGCCTTGTCCTTCGACAACCGCTCTCGCCTCCTCAACTAGAGATGGCTCTACCCGAAAGTTCACAATTTTTGTTTTCTCTGCTACTTGTCCCATCGTTATTTCCTTTCTGCTTTCATCATCGCTTTACACATTGTATCACATGTGTGATGCTTTTTCAAGGGCTAGGGACAAGGGCACAAAACCCTTGCCAGCTGACAAGGGTTCATTGCTATGCAATAAATTCTGCCACATCGACCATTGAGGCTTCATGCCAGAGTTTTTCGAGGTTGTAGTGGGCTCGGTCATCATCGCTAAAGATGTGGACGATGACGTCATTGAGGTCTAGGAGCACCCAGCCCCCCTTGCTGTCGCCTTCAATGTGGCTGGAATCATGCCCAGCTTCCTTCACCTTTTCACGGATATTATCCGCTAGGGCTTCCAGCTGGCGCGAATTGGTCGCTGTCATGATGACAAAATAGTCCGTCATGCTGGTCAAGCCTGCCAAGTCCAACACCACAATATCCTCTGCTCGCTTTTCATCAGCGGCTTTCACAATCACTTCTACTAATCTTTCTTTCGTCATTGGTTTTCCTTATTTTTCGTTTTGTATAAAATTCACGCTCGTCTTGGTCAAAGACTTCAAAGCCCAAGCGAGTGAGCAAGCCAGCCATCTGAACATTCCCCTTGACATAATCTGCCCGTACATGGTCACAGACGGGGTCAGCTGTTGCGAGCGCAATGACCGCTTCCACTGCCGCACGACCGTAGCCTTTGCCTTGATGCGTTTGGTCAATCATCAGCCGCCAGATCATGTACTGATTCTCTTCTGCATCAATATCCAGCAGGACAAATCCGACCACCGACCACCTCATCTCCTGCCCAGACAGCATTAGGAAAGACATCGCCATTGTCACGATAAATCCAGCACTCAGCAAGAGACGTCGCATTATCGGCGACCCAGTGTCTTTGCTCCTCACGCACCGTTAGTTGTAAGACCTGATAAAAGCTGGTCTCATCAACAGGTTTCAAGGCAATCATAGATACCTCACATAAGCATTATAGGTCTCCAGGGTCTGGGGATAAATCGGCAGTCCCTTGTAAGTCAAGTGTTCAATAGTCCTTGCTGTTTCGTAGGCGACGGCTTTATCAAGGTCTTCTGCTGCCAGCTGGCGAGCAGTCTCCACACCTGGAAAATCTCTGCCTGGTTCGATATAGTCAGCGACGTAGATAACCTTGTCAAGGAGTGTCATGTCACTTGCCCCTACGGTGTGACGGGCGATGGCGGTCAAGATCTCCTCATCTGTCAGCCCAAACTGCTCTGTAATGAGGTAACGTCCGACCAGACCGTGCCAGACGTTATTGCCCCAAGTTTTGAGGGTTGGGTTCAACTGGTAACGGTCAATGAGGTCAAGAAAAACGCTATCTGGTTGCTCCTTGGCGTAGTCATGCAGGAGTGCCGCAAGACTGGCCTTAACAGGGTCGCAAGCGTAGCGATCGGCGAGCTCCAAGGCAACCCTCTCCACGCCTAAGACATGGCGGAAACGCTTCTCACTCATCTGCTCTGCTATGACCCTTAAAAGCGCCTCGCGTGAGAGGGAAATGTAGGGTTCGTAGATCATCGGTAGAGCCCCTCTTCCTCAATATAATCCAGCACCTCGTGGGGAAGGAGGTAGTTGGGCGTGCGCCCCTTTTTGATGAAGTCACGCACCATACTGGAGGAGATGTCCATGAGAGGAACATCGACCCAAATGACAGGATAGGACGTTCCTGCCTTGTAGCGAGGACGCTGAACGCCGACAAACTGAACGAGATTGACCAGTTCATCAATGCGGTGCCACTTGGGCAGGTACTCGACCATGTCGCCACCAATGATAAAGTAATAATCGGTTTCAGGGTTTTTCTCGGTTAAGAGTTTCATGGTGTCGTAGGTATAGGAAATGCCCTGACGCTCCAGCTCAATGGTTTCGATACCTAGCCCTTCAACGCCAGCAATGGCGCGCTTGAGCATCTCTAGCCGATGGTTTTCATCAATAGTCTCTTTTTTATCAACATGGGGCGGTTTATACTCAGGCATGAGATAGACCGCATCCAGACCCAGTTGCTGGCGAACCTGATCCGCCACAACCAGATGGGCGTTATGTACAGGGTTAAAATTGCCACCCAAAATCCCAACCTGACGGCGGTTGGTCGTTTT
The DNA here is from genome assembly GCF_041807825.1 of Streptococcus sp. E24BD. Lineage (NCBI taxonomy): Bacteria > Bacillati > Bacillota > Bacilli > Lactobacillales > Streptococcaceae > Streptococcus > Streptococcus sp. E24BD. The sequence goes on from NZ_JBGTZB010000018.1 coordinate 27,103, forward strand.
TTCTGTTGTTTCTAACTCAACCTTGGTAAAGGGGGTTAAGAGTTCAATCGGCATAGGCCTTCCTCCTAAATCTCTCGTACTTCTATAGATAATTTACGGTTTTCTTTCTTAGCAGATGGCTTAAACAAAATCAAAATCCGACCGATTTTTTGAACGGTATCCAGACCGATTTCGTCTTCGAGGATTTCTGCCACCTCGTGGATGTTTTCGTCCGTGTTCTGCAAGAGGGTGACTTTAATCAGCTCACGAGCGTCCAAAGCCCGACGGATAGAGGTCTTGATTTCATCAGTCAAACCGTTTTTACCAATCTGCACAATCGGCTTGAGGCTGTGGGCTTGGCTATTGAGAAAAGCCCGCTGTTTTGAAGTTAATGTCATGATTTCTTCTTTCTTTTTTAGGAAAATGGCAGAGCAGTCTAGTTGACCGTCTCGAGCCACTTGTCGATAGGTATGTTGAGTTTGTAGATGCCGGTATAAGACCGTTCTAAATAGGTCGTCCTTCCCTCTGGATAGAGATAAGCAATGGCATAATTCTGCCCGGGCTTGAATATCATTTCAACTCTGGCATAACGCTCAGCATAAGGGACATCATTGACCGATTTTTGACGGGTCTTGTGGGACTGAGAAAGGGTCTCAAGAAAAGACGCGATTGTCTCCTCGTCTTCTATCCGAAGAGGCGTATCAGGTGAGACCAAAACGCTGTGTCTTTTTCTGTCGAAAGCGTAATCGCACTCATCTCTCCTGCTTCTGGTAAGCTAGGTGCTGACCCAGGCCCCTGCCAATAGACAAGCCCAGCCAGCAACAAACCAAGTAGCACTATCACAACTTTCTTCATCAGATAATCGCCTTTCTCTTGAGCACAGCGACACCTTCTGGTGCCCAAGCGGAGACCTTGCCAGCACTGCCAACCCGAATCCAGCCCAGTCCTGAAAAAACGATGTCGCTCTTTTCGGTGATGGTAAAGTCATGCTTGACCAGCTTAGGAAACTCAGCCGCTCCCTTGCTAGCAGGCGGGGTCAAGAGACCGCCGACATGCTTGTCATAGAAGGCATCTGCCCCAGCTAGCTTAGTACGGTGGAGCTGCAGGTTATTGTCCAAATAAGCTGTAAAGCCCTGCTTTTCCCCAGAAAGATAGTCAAACCGTGCCAGACCGCCGAGAAAAAGGGTCTGTCCAGGATTGAGCTGGTAGGTTTTGGGCTTGATTTCCTTTTTAGGAGTGACTAGTTTGAGGGCCTTGTCGGACAGGTAATGCGCCATCTGATGGCGATGGATAATACCCGGTGTGTCATAGATATAGCTGCCATCGTCCAAGGGAATCTCAATCTTGTCCAAGGTCGTCCCAGGAAAGCGAGAGGTCGTGATCACGTCCTTGTCGCCCGTGATTTCCTGAATGATGGCATTGATCAGGGTGGACTTACCGACATTAGTCACGCCAACCACATAGACATCCCTGCCCTTGCGGTAGTGGTCAATCTTTGCGATCAACTCTTTAATGGCATAGTTGTTTTGAGCAGAAGTCAATAGGACATCAACAGGACGAATGCCCTCTTCATGCGATCGCTCGGTCAGCCACTGGGTCACCTTGCCATCCTTGACAGACTTGGGCAAAATGTCTTTTTTATTGCCGACCAAGAGGACATCATTGCCTGACACAAAGCGCGGGAGCCCCGGGATAATGGAACCATTGAAGTCAAAGATGTCCACCACATTAACCACCAAGGCGTCGCTGTCGCCAACCTCGTGGAGCAGTCTCAAAAACTCATCATCAGAATTCGAGACATCCGTGATGTCGTTGTAATGGCGGAGCCTGAAACAACGCTGACAGTAGAGCTCTCCTGTTTCTAAGCCCTTATCGAGTGCTGACTGAGGCGTAAAGCCCAAACCAGCCTTATCGGTTGTCTGAATGGCAACGCCACAGCCGATACAGTGTAAGGTGTCGTTCATTTCTTTTTACTTTCTAAGTGATGTGTATAAAGCCGTCTACCCAGATTTGCCAGCAAGGTGCCGAGAAAAATCGCACTGAGATAGGGCAAAAAAGTATAGGATAGACGAAAGAGGCCAAAAATCACACCAAAACTGATGACAAAAGCCACTAGACTAATCAGTAATTTCACGAGAAACGTCATAAGTTACCTCCGATAATTGCCGTTGATAGGTGAGCTGACCATACTTGTCTTCGATTTTCTGCAAGACCCGACGCTCTCTAAAGCGGTTGATTTTGGTGTTCCAAGCATCGGTGGTCACCAAGGGACGAACCAGAATGGAGCGGATACCCGCCCGATGAGCTGCTCGAATGTCGGTCATCAGCTGATCGCCGACCATAACTACCTCATCGCGGCCAAAGCCATAACGGGCAATCGCCTTGTTAATACCGTAAGCAAAAGGTTTCATGGCACGGCTAACAAAATCAACACCGAACCGCTCCACCGCACGCTCTACCCGCGACTGCTTGTTGTTGGACACGACCACCACAGGCAGACCAGCCTCTGTCATCTCATCCAACCAGCCCCGCAATTCCGGCGTCCCATCAGGATTATTCCAGGCAATCAGGGTATTGTCCAAATCCACCAAAACAGCCTTAATCCCTTGCGCACGCAAGGCATCAGGTCGCAAATCATAAACCGCTTCGACCACAAAGGTCGGTATATAGTCTTCTATACTCACGTCTTTCTCCAAAAAATTGATGTCCTTTTTATTATAGCACATTTTTGGGAAAATAGCAGAGCTGGTAGCTTGTTTGCTCTAGTTGCCACGTTTTCCTTTGTTATCAATTGTTTATATTTTTCAAAAATAAAACAAGTTCGCACAAAAACACTTGATTTTCTAGGCTAGTTATACTATAATCAAAGAGTTAGTAAACGATTACAAAAAGGAGGGATTTCTATGAACAAGCACTTGTTCACCAAGAAAAGTCAGTTTAGCATCCGTAAATTGACCGTCGGCGTCTGCTCGGTCATCATTGGGATGAGCTTTTTATCAGGCGTGGAGGTTAAGGCTGATACTGAAGGTACAAGCCCAGCCCCAACTGGTCAGGGAGCAACCCCGACAGCTGAGACAGGGGTTTCAACAGCGGAAGAAGCCAATCTCGTCGCCAATAGTCCAGCCCCAGAAGTGACCACGATTGCGGTGACCAACCAAAGCATTGCCTTGGAAAATGAGGCTATCGCTAGGCATTTTGAGGTTCAGGATGGCAAGCTTCGCACCACCAGCATTGAAAATAAATTAGCCGATGGTAGCGATCGTTTGGAATTCCAAGAGGGGTCTAAGGAGTTTGTGATCCGGTTCAAAGAGACTGATCCAAGCACCCGTCCAACCCCGCCGAGCTACGAACCTTATGCCCAGGATAAGGCCAGTTGGACGGTGACGACCAACTCGGCCGCCAATGCAGGGGCGCGTGAGGGTGCTGTTGCCCTAGCTCAGGACAATAATTTGGGCACCATTTGGCACAGCAACTACAACAATGGTATCGGCACCCCAAACACCCTGCCTGCCCATGTTGAAATCACCTTACCAACCCCTAGAGACCTTGAAACCTTTATCTATGTGCCTCGTCAAGATGGTGGGCAGAATGGTCTGATTAAGGATTACAAGATTTATGCCAAGGCAGATGGTGCTGTCGATTATGAAGAAATTAAAGCTGGCACCATCACTGACAACCCAAGTCAGATTCAGTTTATTGACCTGGGACGTCGCTTGACCAATGTCAAAACCATTAAGTTTGAAGCCCTGTCAGCCCAAAATGGTCAACCATTTGCAGCAGCGGCTGAATTCGACGTCTCTGACCGTTCAGCAACGACGCTCATCGCAGAGCAGGCTCAAAAAGTCGCTGACTACACTGCCCGTATGGAAGCTCACCTTGATCAATACCAAATCAGCCTAGACAAGCTGATTCTGGCTGAAAATGGCATTCAGCGTGAGCGTTCAAACGAAGGGGAAAAACTGACCTTCACTTTCAAACCGCATGTTTACCAAAACGTTCCCGTTACCGTTAAATACGTGGTTGATTTAGCCAAGGACAGCAAGTTTAGTCAGGCTCATTTGCTTTTATCAGTGCCTGAGGCTAATCGTGAACGTTTAACCATTGACACTATCGACCTTCAGTCCTTTAAGATTAAGGCGACGGATCGTGTCCATGATTTCTCAAACCAGGCAGCCATTGCTGAGATGGCAGGCTTTAACGGCTTCTATGCGGGTCTTGGTCAGCCAGTCTACATCAAGAGCTTCTACACGGGTTCAGAATTCCCTGTTGCCCTCAATACCGTTGAGGCTGGCAAGAACCAGATGATTTCTCGCTACTATTCTGGTAAAACCTTGGCTCAACTGGGAGTGGATGCGTCAGGCAACACTCGAACCTGGAACACGGTTGTCGGTGTCGCCCGTTCAGATGACTATCAGGTTATCCAGCAGGATTTCTACGATTACATTTCCAAAATTGGTCAGGATACCTATTTCCGTAAGCAGTACAACTCTTGGTTCGACCACATGCTCAATATCACGGCTGACAACATCCAGTCCAGCTTCAATGAGATTGAGCGTGGCTTTGTCAATGGCGGAGTATCGCCACTTCATTCCTACGTTGTGGATGATGGCTGGCAAGACATGACGACTCTATGGGATTTCAACCAGAAATTCCCTAATAAGCTCTACGATTCCAGTAAGCAGGTTAAACGTTTCGGCTCAGACTTCGGTCTTTGGGTCGGCCCTCAGGGCGGTTATTCTGAGCCTGGTCGACTGGCGGACAACCTGGTTCGCCAAGGCAAGGCGTCTAAGCATGCTGGTGTGGTTTACATTGGTGACAAACGTTATGTTGAGGGCATGGACAATCTCTTTGCCAACTACGACAAGGAATTTGACATCAACTATTGGAAGCTAGATGGTCTCCTGCTCAATCCACGCTCCGATACCGATCCAAACGACAACTTCATCGGTGGTGGTCACCGAAACATGTACTCCATGACCGAGGCTCATGAACGCTGGATTGGTCTCTATGAAACCATTCGTCGGGAGTCAACTGACCCTGATAAGATGTGGATTAACCTGACCTCTTACATTCCACCATCACCATGGTTCCTGCAATGGGTCAACTCCATCTGGATGCAAAATGCGGCTGACGTGGACTACCAAGACCATGTTAAGAAGGATCAATACGCCCATCTGGACTTCGGTAATGATGCTGCGGAAGCCATTACCTATCGTGACGACCGTTACGAGGAACTGGTCAACCTCCGCAAGTGGCAGTTGCCATTTGCTAACATCTACAACCATGATCCAGTTTACGGGAATACCGCCAATTCTGGTAAGAAGTTGGAGCCAAACGCCCAAGGTCAACGACCAAAAATCAACTTCTCTGCTGAAGACCTGAGAACCTATCTCTTCATGCTGGGAACCCGTGGCACAGGCTTCTGGGAGTTCTACTACAGCTACAACATGATGGATGATGAGAAGTGGCAGGTCAACGGTGAGGTGGTCAACTGGATTGAAGCCAACTACGAGACCCTAAAACACGCCAAGTTTCACGGCGGCAAGCCAGGTCACGGTGAGGTTTACGGCTACTCTGCCTGGGATGAGGAGACTGGTATCCTCTCCATTCGGAACCCGATTAACAGCGAGCAGACCTACACCATTACCCTGGATCGCCTGGTCGGGGTGCGTGAGGGCATGACTGGCATGCACCGAACCACTGTTCACGGCGACAAGCGCCATGATAGCACCGCTTTGACCAACTATGGCGACCAAATCAGCCTGACCCTCAAACCTTATGAAACCGTCATCTTCCAGTTTTCGAAAACGGCGGACACCAAGGCGCCTGAGGTTTTGGTGGCAAAAGCTATCGCTGATAACATCATCAGCATTGAGTTTGATGAGCGGATCTTGCCGACAGGAGCCAGCTTTGCTGTCGCAGGAAATACGGTGACAGCAGTTACCTACAACAAAGACCTGAGAACAGCTGTTCTGACCCTGGGCACCCCTCTGAACGATCGCCAAGTGGCAGAAGTAACCTACACCGATGTCGCAGACAATGCCCCAAGACCAAACAAGGCGACAGGCACCTTGTTCGTGACAGCCTACAATCAGGGCGTGATTGAAGACATCACAGCTGTGGACAAGGCGACGCCTCTGCTCAAAGAGGGCATCGAGGGTCGTGGTCCCTTCTCTGTGACAGCAAAAGTCACCCTCAACAGCCTCAACCAAACCATCGCTGAACAAGATGGTCAATGGCGCCTGTCTGTTGACGAGGCTGGTCGTGTCATCTTTGATGTCAAGGGCTTGCAGGTGACTTCGGCACCATTTAGCACCCTCAAGGCAGCTGACCGTGGTACCGCGGATGTCCTCATTCAACCAGATCAGGAAGCCGTTATCACCGCTGTCCGTGAGAAAAATGGTAGCCTCAAGCTCTTTATTGACGGTCAGCTTCATAATACTGCTCATGATAAGACCAAGGTCAATGACTTGCTGGAAAAATCAACTCTCCGTGTGGCATCGCCAGACTTTGATGGCAGCATCAGCCGCTTTATCTTAGAAGACAAGGCTAGAGACTTCCAGTCAGCCCCAGCACTCTTTGATCAAGTATCCCCTCGTCCGCATGAAGTCGCAACCGAATTGGGTGCGCCAACAGCAACCAGCTTTGACCCCAACGATGGTGGTGAACGTCCAGCAGGCTCTGCCACAGATAAGAACCCAACAACTTACTGGGCAAGCAACCCCAATAAGGACAACACGGTTGAACCACAGCGCTTGACCATTGAATTAGCTGAAGCTCAGGAAGTCGGGCGTGTCCTTTATACTCCACGTCAGATTGCCAATGCGGTTGGTAATGTTAAAAAAGCCTTCCTGGAATACAGCACAGACGGTCAGACCTTTAACCGCGTGACCTTTACCAATGGCAATGCGGACAACACCATTAACATGGTTGACGGTATTGCGTCAACTCCGATGGACTTCACGCCTGTGACAGCCAAATTCTTCCGCTTCACAGCCCTTGAAACCCATCACTGGAGTCCTGCACGTGTGAACAAGGTTGTTGCGGTAGCAGAATTGACCCCTGTGGTAACGGTAACCCCATCGACAGAAGTTCCAGTTACCCTATCTTACTTGCGCAATACCCTCTATCAAGCAGGAGAGATTGCTCGCGACGAGTATAGAGCAGCTGGACTTGCTGCCTTCGATCAAGCCGTTCGTGATGCCATTGCAGTCTACACTGCGGCTGATAATCAGGAGGCTATTGATGCAGCCAATACAGCGCTTAAAGTAGCCATCGCAGGATTGGAACGCAAGGTAGTTAGCCAGAAAGAACGCCGTGTATCAGTGGTTATCCCTATCCCAGTCGATACAGTTCGCGTCAATGATGACAGCTTAGAACAAGGTCGAATCATCATTGAAGATGGGGAAGCAGGTGAGGAAATTCATGTTTATCTAGATACTTATGTTGATGATGAGTTGACGGAATCTGGTACAGAGGTTGTGGAGACCATCCCTGTTAAGCCTGCTAAGCCTAAGCGTGAGAGGGTTGGTACTAACCTTGTGACCCCACCAGCTGATCCAACTCAACCAGCTGTGACACCAGCCCGTATCTTGGAAGATAAGGCGACAGGTATTCAGGTGCTCTTGTCTGAGGGAGAGGATGCTAATATTGTTGCTCTTCGGATTGTGGCTAAGGAAACTGGTCATGTGGCGACTCCATCAGTTCTGAAGGGTGCGGACTACGACCTCTTCGACATCGAATTGGTTGACAAACATGGTAAGATCATCAAGATGGCTGGTCGTGCCGAAGTTAGCCTGCCTGTGGATGCGGGTAAGGAAGTCGCCACAGTGGTTTACCTGCCAAACAGTGACAAGGCAGACAGCCTGCCATTCCGCACTGCTGAGGTGACAACTGTTTCTGGTCAAACTCAGAAAGTCGTGATTTTCACGGCAGAGCACTTCAGTGAGTATGGTATTGTTTACAAACCAGCTACAGTAGTGTCAACCCCTGGAACATCAACTGATATACCAGTAACGCAGCCGACTGGCTCAGCGCCAATAGCGCCAACCCCAGCTGGCAGTGCACCTGCTGCTAGCAAACTAACCTTGCCAAATACCGGTGAGGCAAGCTCTAGCCTAGCTCTTCTTGACGGTGCAGCCCTTGTTGCGGCTCTAGGATTGACTAGCCTGAGAAAACGTGAGGACTAATCACACTCTGTTAACCCGCATCTGGTCAATTGACCAGATGCGGGTTTCTTGACTCATTGTCAACTGTAGTGGGTTGACCCACTTAACACCGAGAGAGGACAGTTCTTGTCTTCTCTCGTTTTATGTTTATGGCAATGAAAATGCGAGTTTTGAAGTTTTCAAAGTTTCTGAAACCAAAGGCATTCCGTTTAATGACCTTGATAAGGTTGTTTGTCGCCTCTAGTTTAGCGTTTGAGTAAGGCAGTTTCAAGGCGTTGACAATCTTGTCTTTATTCTTCAAGAAAGTTTTAAAAACCGTCTGAAAGATAGGATTGACGCTCGAAATCGTCTCCTCGATCAGCCCAAAAAAAGCTTTTCCCTGACTGCTGCTCGTTTTCTCGTCTCAAGGCTCGCCCTAGACAGTTGACAAGCCAAGGGATATCAACTGCCACCGAACAACCAATTGTAGTCCTCCCTTACCAAAACTCTTTAGCCATAATGTGAATGTTTGATGAATGATGCACTCCATCAGTAAAATGCTGCTGCCATTTCTTGGTAAAAATCTGATGGCTAAACGAACACAGATGGTCAACAGACGTTTCTGCCTGCATTTCCTATACTCATCCTTCCCAAAACAGGTCATCCAAGGTCCTATCTAAAACCTTGCAAATCGCGATACAGAGGTTGATGGTTGGGTTATAGTCTCCTTTTTCGATGGCAGAAATGGTCTGGCGCGAGACACCAACCAGCTCTGCTAAGGCTTGCTGGGAGAGGTCTTTCCCAGCCCGAGCAGCCTTTAAACGAAGATTTTTCATCTCTCACCTACTTTCTTTGCTTGAGCCAACTGCTCAAAATCTGAGTAAGCAAGGCGACCCCTAAAACCACTAGGCCAGCTCCCCAGTTCAAGGGCTTTTGAGACGTTGTCCACACAAGGTTAGCCACCAGATAAAGCCATAAGAAAGCCGCTCCCTGCTTGGTAGTTAGTCTCTTAGACTGATTTAGCTTAACTAGAAAGACCACATACACTAGCGCCAGTAACATCACCATCTACTCGTCCTCCTCTTTCTTGTCCTGATAACGGCGATAGAGGATGCTAGCCCCCATGCTAAAGAGGCAAAGTCCTAAAACGAAGAGCGAACCTGACCCCCCTCTGATAAAGAGGGTGCTTAATATCTCCTGCTCTGCTATTGTCCCTAAAAGAGAGGATAGGGTGATGAGCAGCCCAAAAAGCGTGGCAATCCAACCCACCAGCTGACCCTGTCTCCCAAAGTGGTCATCAACGAAGGGGGAGACGCCCTTGAGATTGGCCAAGGTCATGGTCAATCCCACGCCGCCATAGAGCCCTAGCACCACCATGAAGTCAAGTGAGATGACATCAGACCAAAACCGACCGACGAAGATGGAGAAAACAAACACCGCCATGGCATACCAAAAACCAACAGCATAGCTTCTAAGCAGGAAACTTTGCTGCCGTTCGTCATAAACAGGTCTAGTGTTGAGTCGGCGCAAGCGAGAATCAGACAAATCGCCTGTATCAATCTTATGCTGGAGCAGTTTAGCCGTCCTGAGCCCCATGACTAGTCCCAGCAAAAAAAGTGTTGTCAAAACGACTACCGCCCATGCTAGCTTGATGAGAAAGTTATCCTCAGCTGTCAACGCAACCAGTAAGGCTAGCCCATCTACGGCGCTGGTCAGAACAATGGCTAACCACTGGTTCTTAACAAGGTCTTGTTTGGAAAACATCGCAACCCTCCTGTATGTTTAAGTTACCTTCAGTCTACTCCTTTAGATGAATTTTGTCAAGTATATTTTACAAAAAGATTTTTATTATTAACTTTTTACTTGTTTTATGACTAAAAAAGGAGGCCGGGACAAAAGCCCTAACCTCTCAAGTGATGTTTAATTTTCAAGCAAGGCACAGCGGTTGAGTGGACTAACGACTCATCGAATTCTGACGAATGACCGCTTTTTGTCCCACACTCCAATTGATTATACCTAAAGGTCAGGATAGGAATGCGACCACACTGTCTTGTCCTCTGCTTATCCTGTCAACTTAGAGAGCTTTCAAAAATGTCTCCAACTCCCACTGACAAGTTTCAAGGTCAATCTTATCCCAAAAACCATCTCCAGTGCATCGCGGAATCAGATGAACATGAAAATGCGTTCCTTCGTCAATCAACCCCTTGTCGTTGCTTGCCAGAGTAACCCCATCAATCGGTAGATGGGCTTCCAACAGGGCGATTAGCCTAGCTTCTAAGTCAACCAACTCATGACGCTCTGATAACGAGAGGTCTGCCATGCTCAAGACATGACGCTTGCTGAACAATAGCAAATGACCTGTTTGAATAGGATCAATATCAAAAACAAGCTTGAACTGATCACTTTCTAAAAGAATTTGCTCTGGGGTGATGAGGTCACAAAAAATACAGGTCATCTAATCTCCTTTGCTTGATTTAACGGCGGACAGATTGTCCCATGCGGAAATAGGTATGCCGCTTGCCTCGAACAGCAATGCTTAATGCCATGATGTTCTCTGGGTCAGGCATGCGTCCATAACCCCCATCACCAATGTGGTGAATATCTGTGCCAACACGCTTATTGCTGAGACCAAAGTCTCTGATGGTTTGGAGGTCTGCACTTTCCTGACTAGTGCCGATAGTCGACATGACTAAGGCACCTTGGGCTTTGAGGTCAGCAACGATATCAGCAAGCCCCTCCTCACGTACGCCAGGTACTGTCCCTACAGCTGGTACGAGAACCCCATCAGCACCAAGTGCAATAAAGTCTCTGAGGGCTTCAGGGTTGACCACCGGTTCTCCCAGCCCTGCCCCATGCATTTTCCCTGCGAAAATGAGGCCACCAAAGTGTTCTTTAGCCAAAACGATAGCTTCTTTGATGGCAGCCAGAGACACTCCAGTTGATGGGTTCCCTGTCAGCATGATGAAATCAACACCCAGCTCACGAGCTGCTCTGAGACTCTGCTCATTGACCTGACGACCGAGGGAAATGTGTACCTGCTCACCAAGGACGGTTTGGGTCTTGTCGACAGGTTCTAAGTTGATTCCAATGGGACGACCTGTCAGGCGCTTGATTTCAGCGATAGGATTGTCACAAGTGTAAAAGCCGACGATGCTCTTGTCAAACACGTCAAACTCATTAAGCACCAAGAGGTCACAACCAAACGTCGCCATCATCTCTGCGTTAGTAACCCCTTCAATCAGGGGAGCAGCTGTCACCACAGTCTCCCCCAAAATCGTCCGACCTTCACTGGTCAAAATAGCCTGTTTGAGTTCATCTTTGGTGATGTTCTCGATGTCGCTCGCATAGCAAGAAATTAAACGTTTCATTAGATTCTCCTTGTATATGATAGGTCTATTATACACTAAAAAACAGCGATTGAAAACGCTGTTTTTTTATTTTTCACGTGCTGTTATTTCCTCCAAATATCCCGCTGTGATAATCCCTGCAGGCAAGGCAACCACACCAATGCCAATAATAGAGCTGAAGATGGTCAGCAATTTGCCCCAATCTGTCTGTGGAACAAGATCACCATAGCCAATAGTAGTCAATGTCACTGTTGCCCAATAAAGAGCGTCTAAAAATTGATGAAACTGATGCGGTTCAAGATTAAACATGACCAGAGCGGAAATAAAGATATAAGCTAAAGCAAAGACAGCCACCAACAACAATGACTCGCTTTGCTTTCTAAGGACCGTTACAACAAGTTGAATATTTTTAGAATAACGAAAAATTTTGAAGACCCTGAGTGATCGAATGAGACGAAAAACCTTGAGCAGGCGGAAACTGTTGTTAACCAAGGGCAAGGCAGCCAAAAAACTAATGGCATCAATAAAGGCTAGAAAGGTTAGGGGGTAGAGCCAAAAAGACAAGGAGCCTTTTTTGAGGTAGAAATCAGCGGTCGCTAGCCTGAGTAAGTAGTCAAAGGCAAAAATAATGGCAACAATTTGCTCGATACCTGTCATGATGGGGCTTGTTCCCTTGCTCATCAGGGGCAACAAACTAAGCAAAATGACCCCAATCATCATGCCATCATAACATTTTGCCCAGATGCTCGCCCGTCCCTCAACAGAAATAATGCTATAGATTGTCTGTCTCATTAACTCAACCGATTCCGATAGACTTCGTACATGAGTACGGCTGCCGCGACACTGGCATTGAGGCTTTGGACATGCCCACTCATGGGAATGGTCACCATCTCATCGACTTGTTTTTTAATATTAGCTGAAATGCCTTTGCCTTCATTGCCGATGATAAGGGCAACCTTGCCTGCGGTGTTCCATTTGGTAGATGGTGTCCCGTCCATGTCTGTCCCAAAAATCCAAAAACCTGCAGCTTTGAGCTTATCCAAGGTTTGGCTGAGATTGGTCACGCGAGCAATAGGGACATGCTCAACTGCTCCTGTCGAGGTTTTAGCGACAACAGGCGTCACACCAACTGCACGGTGTTTGGGGATGATAATCCCTGTCACATTTGTAGCATCAGCTGTCCGCAGGATTGAGCCAAAGTTATGTGGGTCATTGAGCCCATCAAGGATGAGGATAAGGGGATTATCTGCCTGCTCTGCCATGTCCAAAATGACCGACAAGTCCGTATACGCAAATTCCGACACGCGCAGGACAAAGCCCTGATGCACCGCACCGTCCGTCATCTCGGACAGGGTCTTTTTCGGCGTCCATGAAATAGAGACCTTTTTCTCCGCCGCAAGTGCCTTGACCTTGTCGACATTCTTGCCTCGCAGGTCATCCTGAATATAGAGCTTGTTGCCAGTGTTAGCTTGTAAACTTTCCATCACGGCATGTACGCCGTAGACTATATCTGTGTCTTTCATAGGACTATTGTAGCATATTTTTAGGGGAAATGGCAGAGCAAACTCACCAGCTTTCAAAATAACTATCTGAATCGTACTCCCAGTAGTAGCTGATCGCACTACTTTGCCCATCTTCTCCTTTCAAATCAGGTTCCAATCGTTCCAACTCACCATCTTGATTAATACGATACTCTGCTTCTCTTGGATAAAATCGCGGCTGACTCTGTGCCAAGTCTGCCAAAACCGATTCTGACAATAAAACTTTGGCATAGACCAGACCGTCTATTTCCTTTTTAACCTCAACAGGAACGTTCTTTAGCTCCTCTGCATAAATCTTATTTCTCTTGCTAACACTTCTCAAAAAAGAGGCACGGACCCACTTTTGAACCTGCTCTGTCGTCAAATCCAACTGATTAACACCTGTTCGTTCAGCTTCTCTAAAAGTAATCATATCCAAGATAATCCAACCTTCACCCGATTTCAGTTTTCCCCAATATTGCCCACCAGACTGACTGGTTTGTACAATAGTATAGGTTCCCTGAGGAATGATACGCACGACACTGGCAGATAGACTTGGAGCTTGATGAATATTGAGGTCTGTGACTGTGACATCAACTGTAAATTCATGAAAATCACCTTGAATGGATTCAGAGGTTTCTTTTACCTGACTTGGCTCAATAACGACTGAAGAGGAAGAGCTCGCTAGCAATTCCTGCTTCCCTTGTGAAGAGGAGATGGTGCTGTGATCCGTTTTAGAAAAACCATCTGCCCGCAATTCCTCTCTATCTTTCTTATTACTAGCCATCAGATCCAAAGTAGCAAATGCGACAAACGGTATAAGAATAACAGCTCCTATCATAGTGATAGCAATGATAATCTACGTTCCTTTCTTAACTGTTCCAAGTAGGCTTCATAATCAGCAGTTGCTTCGTCTAGCAACAGCTGAATCTGCTCTCTTTGATAGCTATCACTAGCTTGTGCTAAAGCTAGTCGTAACTGGTAAATTCTATCCTGATAGCTCTTCTCTTTTTGTTCCTTACGGTAGCTCTCTTCTCTAGCCATTTGAAGGCTTAACAACTCATTCTGGCGTTCGGCCTCACTAGTCATTTTATGTTCAAATTGCTGACGTTCATAGTCTCTCATCCACTGACTCATATCCCCTCCTAATTCTCATTATAGCCGAATGCTCTACTTTGCAGAACTTCTTTCCAATAACTTTCACGTTTTAAGATATAGGTATCATCAACCTTAGCATTGTAATTTTCTAGTAGACTGTATTGAAAATGTTCCTTAACATAGTCGAATCCTTCACTGTCAATGACCTTTTTCAATCCCTTGTTACCACCATGTCCATTGGCAATATAGGACTGCCAGCGTTGCAAGAGCATGCCCGCGTCACTCGTTGCCGAGCCAACATAGAGCTTTCCAGTGTGACGGTCCGTAATGAGGTAAACAGCTTTTTGATTGGTCAAAGCGGTAAGCCAATCTTTTTTACCCAAGCGTAAAATCAGTTCTAACTGTTGATAAGAAAGACAAAGGTTGTCATACCCCGGAAAGGCTTCACCTCCATAAATCTCTGGTAAAATCTCATAAACCTCTAAAGAGTCAGCTACTGTCTGAAACCCAAAGACAGGAGCTCGACCCGGACGTTTGCAATGTAGAATAACCCTAGCAAAATAAGGTGAATACTTCTCCACTACCTGACCCTCATAATTTTGTCCAAAAGTAACGCCTAGCTCTTTCGTTACCCGCTTGATGGTCGTCAACAACCATTTATCATGCCCCATTTGGACGAGATTTACTGCAATATCGCCAACAGAATAATTCCGATTTTTATTTCTCCAAAAAAGATTAAAATTATCAACTGTTTCAGGATCGGCTAAATAATTCTGCAAGGGATTTTCACCTGTCCAATTATTGAACTTCACTCGTACCCGTGGCAATTCTTCCTCTGAAAACTGTAAAATATCTTGTAATAGAATCACGGTCTCCTCCTTCTTGTTTGACCATTGGGGTTAAGGTATTGATTGTTAAATCAATACCTGTTATACTTAGTATAACAGGTATCCTCAAATAAGAACCATTCTAAACAAGTTATAGCCAACCTCGACAATTTTCTTGGTCATCTCCCAACAGGTGACAAGTCAGCCTTTTTTTGCTAGACTAGGGCTATGAAAACTCTGATTAACGATGTGCTGACCCTTGACTGGGACCAACTCTTGACTTCACTCGGTGCAAAAACGGCCTACACTCTTCTGATTCTCCTACTGTCTTGGCTCGCTAGGCGCCTCGCCCATTTTCTGGTCAAATGGCTGAGCTCTAAAACCCCACCCTTCACTGCCCAAGACCTTGCCCGTCAGCAAACCTTGGTCAAGCTCTTTTTGAGCCTTTCTGACCACACCATTTTCTTTTTAACAGGCTATGGGATTCTGGCTGTTATCGGTGTACCTGTGTCCAGCCTTATTGCTGGCGCTGGTATCGCTGGTTTAGCCATTGGACTGGGGGCACAGGGCTTTTTAACAGATTTAATCAATGGTGCCTTTATCTTAATTGAACGCCAATACGATGTGGGCGATCAGGTGGTTATCCAAAATATCGCAGGTAAAGTCACTAACCTAGGCATCCGAACCACTCAGCTCAAAAGCAGTGACGGCACCATTCATATCATCCCAAACCGTCACATTACCTACGTCTCAAACTACTCACGGGGCAATCGCCGTGTCCAGATTGACCTGCCACTGCCTTTTGATACTAATTTTGATCACGTTAACAGCTTGTTAACAGAGGTCGGCAATCAAGCCGCTGCTGACCACCCACATGTTCTGGACAGCCCCACTTATCTAGGCGCTCGAAAAGCCCTAGACCAGTCGACCATTTACCGTGTGGAACTGCTGGTTGAAAACGGCAAGCAAGAAAGTGTCTACTACACCTTCTATCAACTATTTCAAAAAACCTTGCAAGAGGCTGGCATCACAGCAAAACGTTAGAAAACTAAAACAATCGGTAGCTCACCCAGGCTACCGATTCTTATTTTTCTGTTTTTCAATCGAGCATCACGATCTTAGCAAGTAACGCTCAATAGCTTCCACGCAGCCACCCTCATCGTTTGTTGGCACAACATGGTTAGCCAGAGCCTTGATACTGGGTTTGGCGTTGCCCATCGCCAGCCCCATACCTGATTCTTGCAACATGGTACGGTCATTATCACTATCGCCAACACCGATAACCTCCGCCATCCCAAAACCCAATCGCTGACAGAGCAGCTGTAAGCCTGCCCCCTTATCTGCGCCTTGGGCGGTCAACTCAAGACCTGTTCGTTCGGCTTTTACAAGGGTAATAGCCGAGCTAGCCAACTGATCCGCATAGGCTTCTCTCAACTCGGGTGTTTTAAAGTAGATGTTGATTTTCTCACAGGCTTTCTCTGCTAAGAGTTGGTTTAAATCAGATACAAAGACTGCCGTATCCAGATAGAGCTGTCTAAACTGCTCCATATAAAAGGCCTCTATCCGATTAAATTGACTGGACTGCACATAACCTTGCCCGTCAGCCATCACCACGACAAAAACATCTTCTCTATCCAATAAATCACAGACAGTCGCAACAACCTCAGCTGATAAGGATTTTTTTGCCAAAACTGTCTCCGTAGAAAAATCATAAATCAAACCACCACTAGCAAGCACACCATAACGAACCATCGGCAGAACTGGCAAATAGTCCTGTAACTCTGATGCCGACCGTCCTGTCGCAAGTACCACTGTTTTGCCAGCCTCATCCGCCCGCCCCAGCGCTGCAACCGTTTCCGGGTCAATCGTATGGTCACTCCGCAATAAGGTGCCATCCATGTCAAAAGCAATTAGTTGATACATCACTCACGCCTTTCTCATCGCATCCGTCGCATAACTAGATCGAGCACCGCCGATTAGCTTAGGACGACTTGCAAGAGCCGTCACATGAGCACCACCTAGCTCACGCTGACTGGGGCGCAGAGGCACTTGCACGTGTTTAACATGCATCCCAATCGCCGTGTCACCGATATCCAGACCCGCAAAAGCCTTAATAAACTCAACCACAACTGGATCAGTCATGTACTTGAACGCTGCCACCTGCCCTGAGCCACCAGCCTGCAAGGTCGGCAAGACCGACACCTCATCAAGACCTAGCTTTTCGGACAACTCACGCTCAACAACCAAGGCACGGTTCAAATGCTCACAGCCCTGAACTGCTAAATAAACCCCACGACGAGTCAAGCTCTCTAACACTGTTTTGACAATAACCTCGCCAATCTCCTGACTGGAATTTTTGCCGATAACCCCACCGTTCACCTCGCTAGACGATAAGCCAAGGACAAAAACCTGCCCTCGCTTAATGCCACTGCGCTCAATAATCTCCTCTGTAATCTCTCGCGTCTCAACCGCTAAACGTTCTAAATCCATAGTCACCTCACTTAGCCTTATTATATCACAAAACCCGCTCAATTGGAGCAGGTTCGTTTTTTGGACAATAGCAGAGCTTTAGAGATTATTGCCCTATTTTTTACACAAGGTTGAAAAGTTTTAGCATGAGTTATAAAACAAACCCTTCTACCGCCTCATAAACGGTCTAAAACCAACAATAAGCAATCGTAGGCTCAATTTCTTTAACAATCTATACCTAATCTCGCTTATCCCTACCTATCACCTCAGTCGACAGAACGGTGGTGTTGAGAGTGGGGCAAAAATCGGTCATTCGTCAGAATCCGATGAGTCGCCCCACCTCCTCACAGTTGAGTAGGGCTGTGAAAGCTGATAAAATCAGCGAATTAGAGCCCACTCACCCAATGCGCCTTGCTTGAAAATTAAAAATCACTTGAGAGGTTAGGACTTTTGTCCCAGCCTCAACTGGTCACCAGTAACTACTCACTTCTGTCGGAAGACTTTCGGTGTAAACGAGCCCTATGGCTCGTGTAGCCCAGGGCATCATGGTCTATTATGAGAGTTTCTATGACATTCCTTATTGAAACACCTGAAACTCTTCGAGTTTCAGCGAGCACAGTAGAAAGCCTAACGGCTTTCCTCATCTGCCACCTCGGTTGGAGTGGTCTCGAGCTGAGTAGCCATTAGGCTATTCAGCCGCTGAGACCACTAACCAACCGAGCCCTCCATCTCATATGCAATCAGTCTGTTGAGTTCAACGGCGTATTCCATCGGTAGTTCCTTGGTGAAGGGTTCGACAAAGCCCATGACAATCATCTCGGTGGCTTCTTGTTCAGACAGGCCTCGGCTCATGAGATAATAGAGCTGCTCTTCGGAAATCTTAGACACCTTGGCTTCGTGCTCCAAAGCAACTTGGGAGTTGTGGATTTCATTGAAGGGAATGGTGTCCGATTTGGACAAATCATCCATGATAATGGTATCACACTCGATGTGGCTAACCGATTTTTTGGAATTCTTATTAAAGATCACCTGACCGCGGTAGTTGACTGCACCGCCGCCTTTGGCGATGGATTTGGAAACGATCGACGAGCTAGTATGAGGGGCATTGTGAATCATCTTGGCCCCCGTATCTTGCACCTGCCCCTTATTGGCAAAGGCAATGGACAGCATGGTGCCACGCGCTCCCTCACCCTCAAGGTAGACAGACGGGTACTTCATGGTCGTCTTAGCGCCCAGATTGCCATCAATCCACTCCACCGTGGCATTTTTTTCGGCACGTGCCCGCTTGGTCACCAGATTATAGACATTGTCTGACCAGTTTTGGATGGTGGTGTAGCGCATGTAGGCTCCCTCGTGGGCGATAATTTCCACGATGGCAGCATGGAGACTATTGGTCGAATAGGTCGGAGCCGTACAGCCCTCCACATAGTGAACACTGGCTCCCTCATCAACGATGATTAGCGTCCGCTCAAACTGCCCTGTCCCTTCATTGTTAATCCGAAAATAGGTCTGCAAGGGAATATCACACTTGACCCCTTTAGGGACATAGATAAAGGTGCCTCCTGACCAAACTGCCGCATTAAGGGCAGCTAGCTTATTGTCTGTTGGCGGAACGAGCTTGCCAAAATATCTTTTGAAAAGGTCAGGGTACTCTTTAAGAGCGGTATCGGTATCGGTGAAGACGATCCCTAACTTTTCAAACTCCTCTTTCATGTTGTGGTAGACCACCTCGGACTCGTACTGGGCAGCCGCACCAGCCAAATAGGCTCGCTCAGCTTCTGGAATCCCAATCCGCTCGAAGGTCTCCTTAATCTTGTCTGGCACATCGTCCCAAGAACGCGCTGGTTTGTCCGAAGCCTTCTGATAATAAACGATGTCATCAAAATCCAGCTCCGACAAATCTGCCCCCCAGTCCTGCATGGGTATCTTTTGAAAGGCTTGATAGGCTTTGAGGCGGTAGTCCAGCATCCAATCTGGCTCCCCCTTGACCTGCGACAGCTCACGAATGACCACCTCACTCAGCCCCTTGCCGGTCGAAGCCACCAAATCGATGCCCTCATCATGAAAGCCAAACTTGTACTCGCCCAAGTCAATCGGTGTGGGCTCAATGATTTCCGTTGTTTCTGACATAAGTGTCCTTTCTTTTTCCTACGGTAACTTCTATACTATCTGTCTTCTATATCGCTCAACGCCTTTTCCAACCCCTTCCACGCTAAGGTTGCACACTTGATCCGTTGGGGGAACTTAGACACCCCTGAGAGGAACTGGGCATCTCCCAGCTCTTTTTGTCTGGGGTCACTGGCTCCCTGTACCATCTGGGAGAAGAGCTCTGCCATGGCGAGAGCGTCTGTGACGCTGAGCCCCAACACACTATCCGCCATCATGGAGGCAGACGCTAGCGAAATGCTACAGCCATCTCCATCCCAGCCAATCGCAGCGATACGGTCATCCACCAGCTCAAGGCTGAGAGAAAGGACGTCGCCACAGGTTGGGTTGTGGAGGGTGTGGGGAGCCTGTTCAGGGAGAAGCCCTCGGTGGTGAGGGGTTTTTGTGTGATCTGTGACCACCGCCTTGTAGAGGCTGTCTAGCTTAGAAAGTGCCATCAAAATACTCCTTGGTTGCTTGCAGGGCTAACAGCAGTTTGTCACAGTCCGCCAGCGTGTTATAAAGATAAAAGCTGGCACGCACCGTTGCGCTCACGCCTAGGTAACGATTGAGGGGCTGGGCACAGTGGTGACCCGCACGCACGGCTACCCCCTCATAATCCAGCGCCGTCGCCACATCATGGGGGTGGAGCCCCTCTAGGTTAAAGGACACCAGTCCAGACTGCGGCCGCCCATAGATGGTCACACCGTCCATGCTCTTTAGCCCCGCTAGCGTATAGTCGAGAAGCTCTTGGCAATGGCGGTGCACCGCATCTCCCCCTAGCTGAGTCAGATAGTCGATAGCCGCCGCAAGGCCGATAGCCCCAGCCACATTGGGCGTTCCTGCCTCAAACCGCCAAGGGCTTTCTTTCCAAGTTGCGCTCTGCTCATAAACAAAATCAATCATCTCCCCACCAAAGGTCGTGGGTTCAAATTGGTTGAGCAAATCTGCCTTACCATACAGAACACCAATCCCCATAGGAGCCAACATCTTATGCCCCGAAAAAGCGAGGAAGTCACAGCCCAGCGCCTGCACATCAAGGGGCAGATGGGGAGCAGACTGGGCAGCGTCCACCACCAAGTAAGCCCCCACGTCGTGCACCAACTGAGCGATCTCTGCGATAGGATTGATCACCCCTAGCACATTTGACACATGGCAGAGACTGACAAACTTGGTCTTAGGCGATAATTTTGCCCGCAAGTCCGCCATGTCTAAGCCACCATCTGCCAGCCCCACATAAACCAGCTTTGCTCCTGTCCGCTGGCAAACCTGCTGCCACGGAATGAGGTTGGCATGGTGCTCCATAATGGAAATAATGACCTCATCATCTGCGGTCAAAACCTGACCAGCCAGCCCAGCCACTAGGTTGAGACTATCTGTCGTTCCCTTGGTAAAGATAATGTCTCGGCTAGAGCTCGCATTGAGAAAGCGGGCAACAGTCTCACGCGCTGCCTCATAGGCAGTCGTGGCTCGATTGCCCAGCGTATGCACACCTCGGTGGACATTGGCATTATCTGCTTCGTAGTAAGCTTGAACGGCTTCGATGACCTGCCGCGGCTTCTGGCTGGTCGCCGCACTGTCCAGATAGACCAGTGGCTCATCGTTGACCAGCTGGTTGAGGATGGGGAAGTCTTGTTTTAAGTATAACACAGAATTATTTTTCATATCTTTTAAAACAGCACATAAATCTTTGACAATCATTTTATAAAGTGATAGAACAAAGACGAAGAAAACGTTTTCCTGTTGTTTGTTGCCACTTTTCTCTGGAAAGGAGGAGAAAGAAAAGTGGCTACAGCACTAATTTTAAGGGTATCATTAATCCGTTTTTTCAAAGATGATGACCTCAAAAGTTGCTTCACGTGAGAAAGGAATAGCTCAAATGAAAAAATTGATACTTTCGATAGTCGCTCTTTTAACCCTGTTTAATTTACAAACTGTCGCTAGTGCTAATACTGGCGAAGAACTAGTTGTGTCATTTGAAAAATTAGAATTTACAGTTAACGACTATATGCACGATAATATTGATGTTTCCTACTCCAATAACGGAAACATTGAGGTTGCTACCGTGACTGATTTAGACACAGGCGAAGTCGTGGAAACAATCGAACTTATACCTAATATTCTACCAAGAAGCCCCTTTAGAAACGCCACTAGAGACAAATTCTCACACACTCTACGCCGAACATTTACAGTAGCTAGAACAACTTTACAGCTTGATATACAAGTTGAACTCTACAAAAGAGGATCTTTTAGGCAAATAAACTCAGTTCAAGGAAACTATCTTGGAATAACTAACGCTGTAACCAACACTTACATTGAAAGTCAAACGGTTAACGTGAATCGGTTACACTAAACTAGACAGAATTTATAAAGTGTTCTACACTAAAGAAAACAGGAGAACTCTATGTCTAGAAAAATCCGTCGTCAATTTAGTGATGACTTTAAGCAACAAATTGTTGA
>NZ_JBGTZB010000019.1:0-42602 GCF_041807825.1 Streptococcus sp. E24BD
CAACAATTTGTTGCTTAAAGTCATCACTAAATTGACGACGGATTTTTCTAGACATAGAGTTCTCCTGTTTTCTTTAGTGTAGAACACTTTATAAATTCTGTCTAGTTTAGTGTAACCGATTCAAATCTCCATCTGAGACTGTTTGACCATGTTGACTAGCTAGCTGATTAACATCATAGCGCTGAACTGGAGGGGCAGGTGAGATAGGTGGAATTGGCTTTTCACGGAGGTAAACATAACCTAAAAACTTACGTGCAATGCTCGTTCCATCCATCTGAGATTTATGAAAGGTTGCATGCTGTACTCCAACATGACCGCCCCATGTGTGGCGTGAAGAAGGCATCCCACCTTGAGATAAAACGATATTATCTCCCTGGACCTCTTCCACATAAGCAACATGCCTATACTTATATGTTCCGCCCACAGAGACTATTGTTTCTTCCCAGACAGCTAAAGAATTCTTCGCAGGTTCACCACCTCTCTGGTAGCCATGCCGTGGCAGAAGATCCCAGTAAGCAGATGCTCCTGCTAAGCCATACTTATTATATCCCGTATTTGGAAGTCCAATCCCCAATAACCCTCTTGCCCGATCTTTAACCCAACGGACACAGCCATCTCCGACATAATTTCCTCCTGCTCTCCGAAAACCAGATGTTCCTTGATTTTCCAAAGCAGAAATTGTCGCATCTGTGCTGTTATCCTCTAAAAAGGATTTAAAGGTCCTAAATCATTGACTGAGTCTGAAAGACTGACAGATAAATCAGTAGCACTTAATAATTCTTTATTAGAAATATTATCAGAATCATCTTTCTTCTCAGCTTCCGAGCGAGAAGTCAACGGATGTTCATCTTTTTTAACAATAACATCGGTTGCTTCTACCCTGTTTTCTTCAAACTGCAAAGAAGAGTTAGGCAAACTCTCCTTATCAGCCTCCTGATTTTCACCTAATAGTATTTCAACTGTTTCTGAAGCAAGCGCACTACCCACTAATAGTTCCCTCGATCCTTCTGTCACAAAAAATTTTTCTGAATAATTTGCCACAAGAAGATTTAACAGTTGTTCATCTTGACCTATCGTCTCCACCACTACCTGACGATTAGGTTCAGACAAAAGCGGTGTCGTAAGAGTGTCAGCCACATGTACTACAGAACTTCCCAAAAGCATCGTTCCAACAAGAACCGAACAAGCCCAACACTCAATTTACGAATAGCATCAGTGTTCAATTTGGAAAATAAACTTTTCATAAAAGAATCCCGCTTTCTTTTGTTTTGTTTTTTGTTTTTTACAAAAAATTTAGACTTTTAGGAATTTTTTTGTCAAATACTATCCATAACCATTTCAAAATTGTTCGCCAATCTCTAGTTTATATCTAATCAGCATGCGGGAAATAGATGTTATATTGTCATTAAATATTGATGTTTTTGACATCAATATCACTTTTTGGAAGAATCTTTTCCAAGTTTATTTAAGTAATTCTTCGCATCCTTGAAAAAGCTCAGAATGATAATTATAATAATTATCCCTAAAGGAAATGCAGCAATAATAGAGACCGACTGCAAACTAAACAGTGAACTCTCAGAGAAAATTAAGGCAATTGGAAACAAGATAAAAATCACTGACCAGAATAACTTAATGCCCTTAGATGGTTCTTGGTCAGGAAGCAAATTCTTATAGGAATAAGAAGACACCACCAAGGTCAGAGAGTCAAACGTCGTCGCATAAAAAGCCACCATGGTAATCACCAGCAAGCATAAACCTAGAGAACTCATTGGTAAGGTATCAACTACTTGAATAATAGCTTCCGCATAACTTCCGCCATTATTGAGGAAACCAAGGGTATCAACCCCATGTTTCAACTGTTGTGCTAATCCATAATTACCCAAGATGATGAATGAAGTAAAGGTGCCCGCTAACCCCCAAGAATAAGCTCCGAGAATCGTTTCTTTGATTGTTCGACCCTTACTAATCGTTCCGATAAAGAAAGGGGTTGCCACACACCAGACCATCCAATAGGCCCAATAATAAAATGTCCAGTTTTGAGGAAATGACGTTTGTCGTAAAGGATCCATCCAAGTTGCTAAGCCCACAAATTCTTGGGCAAGATTTCCTAATGCAGAAAAACCAGTTTCCAAAATATAGATTGTTTCTCCACCAAAGAAGAGCACATAAAACAAAATGGCCAAGAATAAATAGCTGCAATAAGAAGCCAAACGGGAAACAGCTTCCATCCCCATGGTTACCACAGCCGTATAAATCAAAGCGATGATGAGCAGAATGACAATATTTAAGACAGGGGTATTAGCCAATCTAAACAAGCGACTAATTGCTGATGATAATAAAGGTGTTGCTACCGAGAAGGTCGTCGCTGTTCCTGCAATCAAGGAAAATACACCAATCAAGTCAATGCCCCTACCGATAGCACCGTCAACCTTATCTCCCAAAAGTGGACGACAGGCCTCTGACAACCGTTGCTTACTACGTTGCTTAACATGCATCATAAAACCAAAAGCTACCGCTAAAATAATGTAGAAACTCCATGGAATCGGCCCCCAGTGAAAGAGCGGGAAAGTCGGCGCCCACTTTTGAAGATCTCCTAATTGCTTCACATGGTCTTCACCACCATATAAGGCCCATTCAATAAAAGAAAAGAAAAGAATATCTGCGGCCATGGTTGAAGTAAAAATCATGGCTCCCCACTGAAAAGAAGTATAGGCAGGTTTATCAAGCTTTCCTAATCTAATCTTGCCATAATCTGAAAAAGCAATATAAAGTGTTAAGCCAAAACTTCCAAGCCCCAAAACAGCATAATAGATGCCCCCTTTATCCCCCAATAAATACCGAATCCCTTGCAAGGTTTCAGTCGCTTGCGCTGGAAAAATAAAAAGTACAACACATAAGGCCAGCACACACAGAAAAGGAACAAGTGTCACAAACCAGTCAATCTGTCTATTATTAGGTGACATCATCAGCTCTCCTCCCTTTTGAGTAACGCAGCATAACTGACATCCATCATAACCAATTCCTCTAAGCTATCAATCTCGATCATATCTGAACGCTCAATCGGGTAAATTTGAAGCTGATAATCATCTGGGTAACAAAACAAAGCCACATCATCCCAATAAATATCATGGTGTCTCTTCGCTTCAAATTCAATCTCCAGATGCCGCATCAAACGCTCACCATCCTCAGCTGTCCATCGTGACACACTCAAGAGTTGCCAGCCCTGTTTGCCACCTGTCCGACTACAAGATTGAACAAGATTTTCCTCATTAACTGTCAATAGCCATTCCGCTGTCTCTTCCTCAGACCAGATAGCACAGTAACCTGAAGCTGAAAACTGAGGCGTCAAAATCACAGGATTGCTAATAACCTGATCGCCATCTAAAATTAGCACATCAGACAAGTATTCTCTAGCCACATAAAGTGAAGAAATGTTATTAGCAGTATCGTAATATGGATTATCAATCAACTGAACATTAGGGTATTGAACCACCAAATAATCATATTTCTCTTTCAGATAACCGACCACCACATAAATCTCATGGACGCCCTGAGTCATCAAGGCATTGATAATGGTTTCTATCATGGGACTACCATTGACGGGCACCAAGGGTTTAGGTACCGTTTTAGTCAAGGGCCAAAGGCGTGTGCCCTTGCCTGCTGCCATGATAATGGCACGCTTTATTGTATTCATTGCTGTTCTCCTTTATCTTATAAAGCTTCTGACACTAGTTTATAAAAATCCTTGGCATAGCTGTATTGCTTAAGGGAATAATCACCAAAATCTACTCCTAAACCATACTTGTACTCACACCAGTTACTCCACAACAAGCCACAAATTGCCACATAGGCATAAATTTTTAAGCGTGTTTGATTTGGACAGGCTTGTTCAAAATAGCAATCAATCAAGCGATCAATGCCCTCTTTATCATAAAAAGAATAAATAGCAAACATTGCAATATCAACATGTGGGTCTTGCATCCCCGCATATTCCCAATCAATTAAGTGTAGATTCTCAAGACCATCAGCATCTTTAACCATCAAAAAATTATCCGGAATAGCATCAATGTGACTTAGCACCTTGCGCTCAACATGAGCCTCAATAAAAGGTCTCAGAGACAAAATCTGCTCCTTCGTTTGGGCGTAGTCCTTATATAAAGAATGCCGTGACGACCAAAGGCTTTCATAAAATTCCAGTTGCTTGAAAAGATCAAACTCATGCCCAACTGTCAACTGCTGTTCATGAAATGTTCTTAAAAAACGTATACAGGATTCAACATCTTTCCAATCAGAAGCATCTGCTGTGCGGGAATCAGCGAAATACTCACTAATCTTATAACCCGTTAAAGGATCAATATAAAAGACTGGATCACAGATACCATAGCCATCCAAAGCCTGATAGACATCAGCCTCTTCTTGACGATTAATTAACTGATCGGTTCCTTCTCCTGGAATTCTCATGATATAATCATGCCCTCGGCAAGTAAAACGAAAAGACCGATTCGTCATGCCTTTTTTCAAAACTCTGATGTGTTCAATCTCGTCTAAACCAACACCCAAAGCCTCTGAGATGACCTCCATGCTAGCAATCTGAAGGTTTTTAGAAACATGATCAAGCTCCCGTAACTCTTCAAACGTATTGATTTCAATGACTTCTTTTGACTGGATAGACTTAGCATAGAGTGGTGTGTGTTTAGTAACGTCACACAAAAGCAAGTCCTCCCAAAATGACTGCTCGTAAGCTTCTTGATTGACACATTGGTCTAAGAGACCATTTAGACGTTCAGTATGAGAGCCTGTCAAGTAAGCAATGCCAACCATACGATGACCAGTTTTTTTACCAGAAATTATCGCCAATTGTTCTTGCTTGTTTACCACGACTGGGCTACCAGCTATTGGTACTTGACTCATCATGTACCAGGAATAGAGTTCTTGCCTCTGGAAAGGATTGGTCGCACACCAAATATCAGATGGAATAATGTAAACATTCTCCAAAGAATGACGTGCAAGGTACAAGGAGTAAAGATTGTTTTTATTGGCGTACTCACTGTTAACAACTAGTTTAACACCGTATTTTTCCAACAAATAATGAAATTTTTCTTTTTTGAATCCCACAACGATAGTAATGTCAGACACTCCAACCTGATGCAGTTGACAGATCAAGCGTTCAACAAGAGGCTCACCATTGACCTCCAATAACCCCTTGGGCGTCTCTAAATTGATTGGAACCATGCGCGTGCCGAAGCCAGCTGCCAGAATAATGCCTCTTTTAGGTGAACGTTCACGGATAAGTTCCTTAGCTGCTCTGGTCAACCGCATATTTGTTTCCAACAAACCTGCACCAATCAAGTCTTTCAAACAAGCATTAACTAGCCCCAAGGCATAACTCAAATCATCAGCTAGCTCTCTCTGGTTACGATAAGGAGCCACAGCCAATTTGAGCAGAATATCAAAATGTTTTTTGGTAAGGTTGTTCATTTTTTTACCTCGTTTGTTTTTTTTGAACATCGGTGTAAAAAGATAATCCAGCTAACTGGATTATTTTCTTTTTCTCAGTATAGCAGATAAGCGTTTTAATTGCAAGAGGCAATGATAAAAACTGCTATAAAGTAGGATAAATGGCAAACGGTAAAGAAAAGATAAGTTGGCTTTTTGCTCATCATAGAGCTCTTTAATCACTTTATTCGAACCTATTTTTCGTAACATGTCCAAATAAGCCCCCTTATCCTTAACACGACCAGGAATATAGACCAGTGCCTTGGATAGATCGACCAGATACTTAACATCAAGTACCTGACCTGTCAACTGGCTTTCTGGCACCGTCGCCAACCACTGCTGCCCGAGATCATGCATCAGACTGAGAGTCTCATGCCAACCAGTATCATATTGACTGGTCAAGCTTGTTGGTAAAATACGGTAATTAATAAGAGGCTCAGTTGTATAAACAATTCGATCAGCTACCAGCATAGGATAGTAAGACCAAATCCAGTCTTCTCCCATGGTGATTCTAGGCAAATGTCTAACTTTATCTAATTCAAATAAATGACGCTTAATAGCTTTGCGCCAAATAGAAGTAAGTTGCGAGCTCAGAATAAACTGCTCAAAAAGTTCCTTTTTCTGCCCTTCAAATACATGACCATCATCAAAAATCGCTTGACCACACCGCCGACTACCATTTGTAAACTCATCAAAATGATTATATATAACCATATCAGCATCTGATTGTTGAATAAGGTTCCGTAAGTATGACAATGCATGAGTTTCTAAATAATCATCAGCATCTAGCCAAACAATATAGGTGCCTTGGGAATGCTCCAAAGCTGTCAGACGTGTATGAAACAACCCCTTATTGTCTTGGGTCACTAATTTGAACCGACTATCTTTCTCTGAGAATTGCTCAATCAACCGCTGGCTATTATCAAGCGATCCATCATTAACAGCAATAACTTCAAAATCAACTTCTGTCTGGTTCATAATAGACTGCAAACAAGCATCTAAGTAAACCTCTGCATTATAAACAGGTACACAAACACTAAAGAAAGGATGTGACATCACTAACTAGTCCTCCAATTCTAGTACACGATAGAGTTGAGCAACCCGCGTCTCGTAATAAAAATTTTTCCGAGTGCTTTCCAACGTTTTTTTCCATTGAACAACTAGTTCAGGTCTACTTAACAGCTGTTTCAATCCTTGATAGAGACCAACCTCATCGTTTGGCACAACTAGACCAGCTTGAGCATCTTGAACTATTTCATGAGCACCACTAACATCAGTTGAAACAAGGGGTATACCAAGAATGGACGCCTCATAACAAGCTGTATTATAGCCTTCTGCAAAGGAAGAGCAAACAAATACGTCCGCCCGACTAGTAAATTGGTGAGGATTTGATTGTTCGCCCAATAAGGTTACTTGCTCTGATAAGCTCAAACGATTAATTAGCGCCTCTAGTTTTTCCCTCTCTGGACCATCTCCAATCAACCAAAAGTGAAAGGCATGCCCCTCATCACGCAGACGACCAAAGACTTGAATTAAGCGATCAAAGCCTTTTTCTAGGCTCAAACGCCCAACTGTGACAAACAAGGAAGTATTCGGACGCATTAAATCATTTGGTTGCTCTGCTTGTTGGTAGATCTCCTTATCATCAACAAGATTATAACAGGGATAAACAGGAACCTTACCTTTTAATTCAGCAAACAAACGTTCAGCATTATGGCGAGAGACGCACATAACCTTATCTGCCATAAGATAGTCAGCTTTCATGTGCAAACCTTCATCGTAACCATGCATCCAAACATAGCGTTTGGTTCCTGGCAAACGCCTCCCCCCAACAACAGCGCGAGTGGCAATACCATATTGAAAACCGATAGCTACATCAGCCTGTCTACCAAAAATCAACTGATAAAGTACTGTTCTGGGTAGAAAATGCAACAATTTGCTCAGGCCGCTCACATAAAAACCCAATAATGGTTTAACCGTTACTCTAGGGTGTAGCAAGTCACTAACTGTTTTATTAACTTTAAACAATGGCCGCAAAATCACTTTAACATCTTGACGTGCAGCCAAAGCATTAGCCATGCCAATCGCAGAACGAGCAACACCATCAGCATACTGGAGATGGTTAAAAGCAAAAATAATTTGTTTCATAAACTGGTCTCCTAAAAGACTGCTGTCACCTCAGGCGACACACCTGGTAGCTGATTTGTTGATACTTGCTCAAAAGGGTACAAATAAGCTGCTAATCGCTGCTCAATAATTTTCATATCTGCCATAAGTTCTGGATGTTTTTTCCAAAGTTGCGTGTTATTGACAGAACGTTTGGGGTTAAACTTACTAAAAGCCTTCGTGTGTTGTGACGGCAACAAGCCTGTCTGGTCTTCAATACGAGCAACCATATCTTCATAGTGAAAAATCAAATCTTCAAACTTCAGATAGGTCACTTGTTCATGCGAAAGCTGTTGACCTGCTCCGCTATTTCGCGTATACAAAAACCAGTCACAGAATGTTTCCGCATCATCAGTTGGACAAATCGCTCCTTGCCAATAACATTTTTCCAAAATGTAAATATCTCTAGGGTCACGGTCAACCACAAAAACATGAATCGGTTCTTTAATATAACGCAGGGCACGCTCAATATGCTGAGAAGGCAAGAGTTGATCAATTTCTATATAAGGAAGACCGTCTGGATTGGCAGCACTAAGTAAAGCAGATACATAGCTTTGGGTCTTAACCAAAAAGTCTTCTGTTGTCGGGTGAGCGCAATAGGTGATTTCATTCCTAAACAGCTTGATTTTTCCAAAACTTAATTTGGTAACAAGTTTATTAAGGGCCTGCATCACATAATAGTAATTTTCCCCTTTATCATACGGGTCATAAAACCACCACCCCTTATAGCTAAAATCTGTTAAGTCAGCGATATAACGTTCAAAAAGCCGACGAAATTGCCCATTAAAATACGGTTCATATCGTGTGACTAAGCGATTACCAGAATGGTAATCAACTAAACGTTTAAAGCGTTTTAGCGCATGGCCCGAATTATGACGATTATGACACTCACATAGATGAAACTCCAAATCTGAAACCCCATCCATGTCATGTAAAAAACGAAATTCATAGTCTGTTAAGTCTTTGACCACATCATATTCTGCAATGAGATCTGTTAGGGCACTTGACCCACTCCCATAAAAACTCGCACAGGTGATGACTTTCATCAGATTCCTCTATTTTCTATTTTTTCTGTAAACGATGTTGGAGCAATTTCCATACATAAGCTAGCTCAGTCTGTCTGCTAGATAAGAACGCTGGCAAGGTTAATCCAACAATCAGAACCAAAAAGGCCTTTATAATTAAGGTCATAAATGATAAGTTTAGTCCCAAACAACTAACCATAAAGTAAGCAACAAGACTAACTAGAAGGATTTTCAAACTTTCATAGCTCAAAAAACTGAGGTAGGACCGATGAGACATACCTAGAGCATAAGCTGAAACAACCATTCCTTTTCGAATAACTGTTAGCCATAACAGTGGCAAAATCATGCCTGCAAAAATTCCTGCCATCCCAAAAACAAGACCGCCAACATAGCCAAAAGCAACTGCTAATCCTGCCTGTAACAGCATGTAGTAAGCATCTAAATGGTGTAAACCTAAAGCATTTTGAAGGGAAATAATTGGAATATTTAGCAAATAAAGCATGAGCCCAAAAGTCAAAAGTAAAACGCTACTAAATTCTAATAAGGACCCCTCACCAAACAAAAGTTGGATAAAGTCCTGCACACAAATTAAGAAACCAGCACAACAAATGGCAGCCAGCCAGTTCAGGACAAAAGCAGCCTTTTTATAAGCAGCTTGAAGACGTTGTTGGTCTTTTTCAATTGCCAGGCTACCAAAACTAGACGTCAAAGCGCCTCCAATCTGGCTGTAAATCAACTCCACCACGCTGATAATCAACTGGTAGTTACCATAGTAACCTACAATACTAATATTACCCAATAGCATACTAATTAATAGGCTTCTTGATGATTGTTGAACAGTTCCTGCGACATTATTCAACATTAAAGATTTGACCGTCGTCATAATAGCCTGCCGCTTAGAAGAAGCTAATTCTTGACCTGTCTGACGTAAAAAAGGATAATGACGATCAATGTAACGATTACATAGGAGGTTGCTCATCAGCTTTTCAACGATGGTCAAGATCAAGAAGAATAGGTAGGCCTTAAACATCAGAAGGCTTAAGATTTGTACTATCCGAAAAGTAAGTTCTGCCACAGAATTGAAGAAAACACTCACCCTATTTTTTTGGGCAGCGAACAACAAACTCCGTTTATAGTTGGTTAAATAGTTCAACACAAAGGTCAAATTAAACAACTGAAAATACAGTTGCACCTGATGAAACGGCAAAGTGGTGTGAACCAAATGTTTTAAGAAAAAGAGAGACACCACAATCGATGTTAGGAAAAAAGCCAAAGCAATGTAGCGATAAACTGTTCGATAAAACGACAAAATACCAGCCATCTGCTCTTCATCTCCAGTCGTCACCGGTTCATAGAGGTGAATGATCATGGCAGAGCTAATACCCAGCTCCATCAACAACAACACATTGGTAATGTTCTGAAAGAGATTGTGTAGACCATTGATTTCTTCGCCTAGAGTTTTGATGAGGATGAAACGTACTACAAAACTAATGACAACTGAAAGTAGGGATCCAGCTATGCCAAACAAACTATTGGCAATGGAATTCTTTGTTCTTGACATGTGACATGTCCTTTCTATATCAGCTTAGTCAAATCTTCTACGTATCACTAGTTTCCCTGTTGTTAAAATGTTTGTAAATGTAATCAGCAATAAGAGTGGAAAAATTCTCAGATATACCCAGCTTAAAAAGATTGTCAAATTTAAAATTGGCATGACAGCAATCCACACCGAGGCAAATGAGTACAGATATACATCAAGAGAGCTGGAAGTAAAATATTTTCTATCATATTTCCTCATAAGAAAAATACTTAAACACGATAAAAGAGGTGAAAAGACCGCGGAAAAATAAATCATTGATTGTCCAAGCAAAGGTATAATTTGATCACCACTACCATTCCAAAAACGCCCAATGTAGTAATTGTATTGATTTACAGTATTTTTTGAAGTATCAAATAAATGATTAATAATCGGAAAATTATTAATAACGTCCAAAGGTAGAGTTGAAATATTTAACTTTAAGTCATTTTTCAATCCCAAAGCATTATTGACGCCCACAGGTCCAGAAAAATAAGGATCCAGTTTTTTAGAATCAAACAAATTAATAAAATTATTAATAAAATGTTCTCTATCCGTCAGATAATCTGTGTTTTTATAAATACTGGCAAGAACAAGCAAGATTAAGACTGGCGGAATAACAGTCATCATAATTGTCTTTACTTTATTTGGGTAAAGTTTTTTTAAGATAAAGTAGACCGAAACAACTGAGATAATTGTATACCATCTTGAAATACTTTGCTGACCAATGAAGGTCAATAAAATGTAAATAACCGAAAATAGTATACAAAAATAAAGAGACCCCGATTTATACTTATTTCTGACATAAGTACAAAAGAATATATAAAGCCAAGATAAGCATGCCTGCCATAAAATAATAATCATTCCTGAATTATTCTCAACAAGATTTTCATTAGCGATCATACCTTCAGTAATTAATGAAAAACCGCTTATTAAGTAAGGATTTATAACCAAAACTCCTACTACTATAAATAAAATAAAAACACTTACTAATAACATATTGTTAAGCTTAAAAGGCAACTCTGAACCGATTATATTCAAACTAGAAAACTGTTTTTTTTCAAATTTGGCAGTAACATACAACATAATAAATATAGCTACCTGCTCATAAATCATCAAAAATGTTGCTTGTGTCAAATAATTGTAATTGTTCGCATAAATAGAAAGCTCGCCAAATAAATAAGTTGATAAAATCAAAACACAATAACGCATAAACATTGTAATGTTTAACATAAAAATACCAGGTGCAAAATAAATTTGATTATACCTTGATATTACGAACAACAATGCGGAATAGCTACAAGTTATTAACCAAAACGGAGCTTTAAAGTCAGTACTGAATGAAGCTAATGTAATAGTTAGTATAGCCGAAATGACGCTCAAAACTTTCAAAATAGATAAATATTTTGGATTATTTTCCACAAAGACTCCTTTAAGATATCGCCAAAATTACTTTATTTTTAATCAATAAAACAAACCTTATATACTAGTTCTTTAGTAGATAAATTATAGCCATCTGGTGAGTAACAACCTCTGAACTATAAGACTGGATTTTTTGCCTGTTATACTGCCCCAAAACAGCTAACTTATCCGAAGCTACTATGCACTTATCTAAATAGCTTCGAAGTTCGTCAATGTCATTACTAGTAAATATAAATCCACCTTTATCATGATCAATCAGCTCGTTATTACCTCTGATATTTGATACAATGGCTGGTAATCCAACTGCCATTGCTTCCATAACAGATACTGGTAAGCCTTCACGTTTTGATGGAAAAACAAAGACGTCACTTTGTTGTAGTAAGTCTGGAATATCTGTTCTATAACCCAAAAAATGCACTTGCTTTTCCAAACCATAGGTTCTCGCTAAATCACTAAGAGATGACAACAATGGCCCTCCACCGCAAATTATATAACGAAACTGATCTTTGTAAACTGAACGGTGAATGGCTTCAATAACTAGACGATGATTCTTATTCTCATTTAATTCACCTACAGAAAATAGTTGAAGCTCCTCTGACACTTCTTTTGTCATAGTTTGCTTTGGTAAAAATCGATCTAAATCAACTCCAACACCATAGATACGATGTACCTGCTTAGCATATAGGTAATCTTTAGCAAGCAAATAATCTTCTTCATTAATAGTGATTAAGTCTGTTGTTAAAAAAGAAAGTAGAAGCTCAATTGGGTAGTAGAGTAACCAATTTTTCAATGGAGCTCCCTTAAAAAAATGAAAGCCATGTGCAGTATAAATTGTTTTAATACCCTTGTTAATTGCAGCAAGTCTTGAAATTATTCCTGCAACTGGAGTGTGGCAATGAAGGACCGCATATTTTTCTCTTACTAGTAACTTTCTTACTGACCAATAACTTTTTATAAGCTTTACTAAATGAAAAGGTGTTCTAGCAAAATCTACTTGAATAGGTTTAACTCCCAAAGCTTCTAAGTCAGCTTTAAATCGTGTAATTCTTTCGTTATCCCAAACACTTTTATCATTAAAATTGCAAGCAACATGTACCTCATAATTCATATTTAACAGGAGTCGTATGTTATCCATATTAAATTGACCTATCATTGAGGGAACGGTCGCAATCATCAAGAATTTTTTCATACTATCCTTTCAAATTTTTAGCTGGTACCCCTACGTATACCCCTTTGCAGAAAATATCACTAATAACGATAGCCCCAGCGCCTACTAAAACATCGTTACAAATTGAAACATTATTTATAATGGAAGCACCGATAGATATCCAGCTTCTTTCGCCAATACTTACATTCCCAGCTAGATGAGCACCAACAGAAATATGGCAATAATCACTAATTGTACAATCATGATCTATAGAAGATGAGGTATTAACTATACACCCTCCTCCTATTTTAACATCAGAATTTATAACTGTATTAGCCATTACAACAGTCCCAGAACCAATTGTTACTCGTCTACTGATAACGGCCGTTGGATGTATAAGAGTTGTTACCCGAAGATTTTTTAATCCTTTTTGTATTTTTCTACGTATACTATTGTTACCAATAGCAACTATAAAATCACGATTAGAATAGTTCGCAGCATTTTCTATTTTATCAACAACAGGAAAACCTGCACACTCTTTGATGCTAGTATTATCATCCAAGAAAATAATATCGAGATAACCATTTAATAAGGCTATATCTGCTATAACTTTACCGTGTCCAGAAGCTCCAATAATAGTAAGTTTTTTAGACATTTTGGTTTCCTTTAAATTCTTCAATAGTAGCCGAATTATTAGAACTTATTCCGTCTCTTTTTATAACTGATTTAATAGTTTTTAAAAAAATTTCGACATCCTTTAGAAAATATATGTTATTTATATATCTAATATCTAGTGCAAACTTTTCTTCCCACGACAGTGAGTTACGCCCATTAACTTGAGCTAAGCCAGTAAGTCCCGGACGAACAGCGTGTCTCTTTCTTTGTTCGTTATTATATAGCCTTAAATATGAGGTCAACAGTGGTCTAGGACCGATAATACTCATGTCTCCTTTTAAAATATTCCATAATTCTGGAAGTTCATCCAGACTGGTTGAGCGTAGAAGTTTCCCAAATGGCGTTAGCCGTATCCCATCAGGAAGTAAATTGCCTTCACTATCCTTTTCATCTGTCATCGTTCGAAATTTATACATGGAAAAGATTTTTTCGTCCTTCCCTGGTCTTTGTTGTTTAAAAATAACAGGACTTCCCAGTTTCACACGGACCAGAATGACTACTAAAAGCATGACAGGTGATAGTATGATTAAGGCACTAGCAGAGAGTAGTATATCTAGCAGACGTTTAAAATACTTTTCATATAAACCTATGGTTCGGTTGTCAATTTTCATTTTTTTCCTTACTTAAAACAAGCTTTAATTGCTTCGATTACAATGTCTTGCTCTTCAGCTGTCATTTTATTATCAGATGGCAAACAAAGTCCTCGTTCAAAAATATCTTCTGAAGCATTAGTGAAATCACTAGCAATATAAGCATTGCTATTTGCTCGACCACTCCCCTTAGCTGTAACAAATTCATGATTACGGAAAATAGGTTGCATATGCATTGGCTTCCAAATCGGACGCCCCTCTGCATTCAGCTTATCAAGAGCCTCCAAAATTTCAGTCGGTGTCGTTTTGCCCTCTTCCTGAATATAAAGGGCTTCTTGATCAGAACGTACTTGCTTAGCCATAGCCTCTTGATCAATTATCAGACAGCTAAGCCAATAGTTTGGAACACTATTCTCCACATCAAAAGGATTCATCCTGATTGGCAAACCTTTCAATCCTTCTCTGTAACGTTCATAAATCGCTTTTTTCTGCGCAATATGTTCTTCCAAATAAGGCAACTGCCCGCGTACAACGCCAGCAATGACATTACTCATACGATAGTTATAACCAATTTCTTCATGTTGGTACCAGCTAGCTGCTTCTCTTGCTTGAGTAGACCACTTCCGAACTTTGTCTGCTTCTTGCTTCGTCCCAGTAATTAAAGCACCTCCGCTTGAGCCAGTGATAATCTTATTGCCATTAAAGGAAATAATCGCATACTGCCCAAAGGAACCCGTCTGCTGTCCCTTATAAGTCGCACCAAGAGATTCAGCAGCATCCTCCACTAAGATAGCTCCATGCTTGTCACAAATCGCCTTGATTTCATCAAGCTTAGAAGGTACCCCATAGAGATGAACCAAAACGACTATTTTAACATGAGGATAAATTTCAAAAGCCTTTTCAAGTGCTGCTGGATCCATATTCCAAGTATCATATTCGGAATCAATAAAAACAGGCTCCGCCCCCTCATAAACTACAGGATTCACTGTTGCTGAGAAGGTCAAATCAGAACAAAAAACTTTGTCTCCCCTTTTCACACCGGCTAATTTCATGGCTAGATGAAGAGCGGAGGTGCCAGAAGAGAGAGCAACCACTTCTTTCCCCTCTAGGTAGCCTGACAATTGCTTTTCAATCTCAGTGATATTGCTACCTGCAGTTGTCATCCAGTTTGTATCATAAGCTTCTTGCATAAACTTCAACTCATCCCCATGCATCGTTGGAGATGACAACCACACTTTACATTCAAATGATTCCATTAAATTGTTATCCTTACCTTATTGCTATTCAATCCTAAAATACTCTAAATATGCCTCAAACCTGTCCTGAGCAGTGAGGCAGATGTCGATAAGATAGCCGTTGACTTCACCATATTCGTTTAAGACATGGTAATAGAAATATTTCAAAGCATCTATAATAATAAATGGGGTAACCCCTTACTTCAAGCATTCCTTTAACATGATAAGACGCCCGATATATCCCTTTCTATTTTGAAGGGAGTGGATACGCTCAAATCATAAAAACTCCCGATCCAATATTATACCCCTTGATGGCTCTGCTATGAAGGTGCCTAACCTTAAGGTATCTCTGTACTTCCGTCAAACGACACCTTCAGTAAGATTCGAGCTGTCAATAATCTTCATTTATAATTTTTGGTAGAGCCTCCCTTTGAGGTTAACGTTTCTTTCTTTTCTGAATCGTTCAAATATCATGTTTATTCCTGCCTTGCAAAATCAACGAGTTGTCTTTTCAATTCATCTTCAGGTAACGTCAGTAAACTATCCACAAATGTTTGAACAATTGCTGGCGATTGGTTTTGAACACGACCCACAAATATCTTATCATATACTTGCTGACTGATCCGTTCTTCGCTGGAAAGAAGTTCTTCATAAAGCTTTTCCCCTGGTCTAATCCCTGTCTCAACAATACCAATCTCTTCTACAGTATGACCACTGAGTTTTATGACCTTGGTAGCTAAGTCTTTAATCAAGACGGGGTCTCCCATGTCAAGTACAAAAATCTCTCCTCCCTTGGCCAAATGGCCAGCCTGTATCACCAGACGACTCGCTTCTGGAATTGTCATAAAATACCGTGTCATCCGAAAATCTGTTACAGTTACTGGTCCACCACTGGCAATCTGACGTTTAAAGAGAGGAACAACACTGCCTCTGCTTCCCAAAACATTACCAAACCTTACAGCAGAGAACTGTGTCTGACCAGCTTCGTTCAGATTGGTTACGATCATCTCTGCCACACGTTTAGTTGCACCCATCACATTCGGAGGATTAACCGCCTTATCTGTCGAGACCATGACAAACTTTTCAACTCGGGCTGCTTTGGCTGCTTCAGCAACATTTTTTGTCCCAAAGATGTTATTTTTAACGGCTTCTTTAGGATTGTATTCCATTAGAGGGACATGCTTATGTGCTGCAGCATGGTAAACCACCTGCGGACGATAGGCTGCTAACAACTCAGCGATCAGCTCCCGGTCCTGTATATCAGCAATTAAAGGCACAATATCAATCACCTGACCATACTTATTAACTAGTTCTTGATGAATTAGATAAATAGAATTTTCCCCATGTCCCAACAATAGGAGCTGTTTGGGTGAAAACTTGGCTATTTGATGACAAATTTCTGAACCAATGGAGCCACCCGCCCCTGTGACCAAAATTGTCTTGCCAGAGAAGTAAGCATTGAGGGATTCCTGTTCCAGCACCACTTCATCTCGCCCCAGTAAATCAGCAATATCTATCTCACGCAAGGATGAAGTAGAGACTTTTCCCAAAATAATATCTTCAACATTTGGCATGCTATTAACCGTTACTCCAGCCAAATGACAAATATCAACTAACTTCTGCCTTGCTTCTTTTGTTAAAGATGGAATTGCAATGGTAACCTGTTCTATGCTGTATTCTTGCACTAAATGCGGAATATCTTCCACATCTCCCAACACTTTCTTCCCTTGTATGTAGGTCCCTTTTTTATTTCGATCTTGATCAATAATGCCAATTATCTCAATGTCGCTATGGTTACCAGATAAGGTTGATAAGAATAAATGACCTCCAGCGCCTGCTCCTACAAGCAAGGTTCGCACTGTTCTTTGACTGGATTTCCCGTAGCGTTCACGTTCACTTAATGTTCGCCATAACATCCTGGGTGTTATGATATAAAGAAACGAGAATAAGAGAGATAATAGAATAAAACGGTAACTCAGTTGCCCTAATATAGAAAGCGAGTAGGCAACCAAAGCCAAATGAGCACCAGCAAGCGATAAACCAATCGTCAGCAAAGTACTGGAACTTGTGTAACGTGTTAGTACAGAAAACACATGGAGATAACGAGCAAGTATTAAGTAAACCAAGCTAATGATTAACCAAGAAACCACAAAAAATCGACTTGTTATCACTGTAAATGCCTCAGAAAACATGCTACTAGTCAGTAAGGCTAAAAAAATCATCAGAAGATCAACGATTATCAATACCATTCGTTTTGTCGAACGTGACAAAGCCTCGCTATAGGTAATCAATCTCATTATTATCTCCTTTCAAACAAGTGCATTCAATTTAGAACAACCTCTTCTCTCAGTCTTTTATCTAGCGTTTTTTATAAAAATAACATTTATTTTCTGGCACGCTTTGTTATTTTGTTTTCCTGCTGTTTCCCATAGTCACCATAATGCCCATAAGAGCCGTAATTATCAACGGTCTGCTTGACCTTATTCAGAATAATACCTAGAAACTGAGCGCCACTCTGCTTCATTTGGTCAACAGCTTTGGTGATAAATTTCCGTTTGATTTCGCCTGCTTCCGTAACAACAATACTGGCATCACATTGCTGTGCAATAATAGCAGCATCAATCACCATACCAATTGGTGGTGAGTCAATAATAACATAGTCGTACCAACTTCTAGCATTGGTCAATAGCTCCTTGAAATTGTTGTTTTGCAACAACGCTGTTGGATTAGGTGGAAAAGGTCCTGTTGGAATGACAGATAGATTTTCCACATTAGTATCACAGATGACTTCCAGCAGTTCGCTATTGCCCGATAAATAGGAAGTTAGCCCTGCAATTTTACCATTAGCCCTAAACGTCCCTGACATGGTAGAGTTACGTGTGTCCGCATCAATCAGGAGCGTTTTGAAGCCAGAACGCGCAAAAGACACTGCTAAACTCGTCGCTGTAGTACTCTTGCCTTCGTTCGGTTGCACTGAAGTCAGCACAATGGTCTTAAAATGAGCACCACTAAAGCGAATGTTGGTGCAAATAGCATTGTAATATTCTTCTGTTTTTTTGATGTCTAAAGCCTTGTTTCTAGTCAGGTCTAATTGTGGCATGTTATAATCTCCTATTTGATTTGAGCGGTATCAGGAACCAAGCCTAGAAGGGTTAATCCCAGCACTTCTTCCACATCTTCAGGACGGCGGACGCGATTGTTCAAAATCTCAGTCAACATCACGATGACAACAACTAAAAAACCACCTGTCAAGGCACCCAGAAGGGCATTTCTCTTGAGATTTGGAGACGATGGAGCAGAGGCATCCTCTGCTTCTTCCATTGTCTTGACTGTTTCAACCTGCGTGATGTCCATAATTTTCTCAGATGCGACCTCGCGCACAGCATTGGCTAGACGAGTCGCTTCGCTTGGGTTCTCATCCTCAATTGAGATTGAGATAATCCGCGTGTTGGTTGGGATAGAAACTGAAAGTTTGCCCAGTAGAGCTTCTTTGCTGAGGTTCAACCCTTCCTTTTCAATGACAGTCAACAGGACATCTTTAGAGGTGATAATCTCCTTGTAGTCCTTGACTAGATAGTCGCCGACCTGAAGGTCCTGTGTCGTGATTTTTCCTTCAGCTTGACCTCGCTGATTACCAACATAGATACGAGTAGTCGACGTATACTTTGGCGTTAGCACAAAACTACTAACCGCTAGAGCCGCCGTGGCAAATAGCAAGGACGTGAACAAAATCATAAATTTTTTCGCCCAAAGTTTTTTCAACAAGAATAGCACATCAATTTCAATGGTTGAGTAATTATTTTCCATGGTATCTCCTAAATGTATTGATTATCTAATAACGATTGCGGGTTAGTCATAAATAAATGTTCTGCCCGCTCAGCTCCGTAGGCTTGAGCAACGATGTCATAAGCCTCTTTCATAAACGGTTTACGGCTGTCTAGATTGTGCATATCACTAGCCACGCAGTGAACCAGATTTTTATCCAGAAAGAAACGTGCACGTTTCTTGTACTCTTTCAGACCATCTCCAAATAATTTTGGTTTAGTGACATGTACACTGTTGATTTGCGTATAAGCTCCCATTTGAATCAGGTCTTTTACTTTTTTGTCATCAAAAGCTAGCGCATGATAGCGTTCGATATGGGCTAAAACTGGTGTGATGCCAAGCAAAGAAACCTTGCTTACCGCTTGGTGGATATCCTTGTAGGGTGTATTAGAGCTAAACTCAACAAGAGCAAATCGTGTCCCGTTCAAGGTCGGAAAATAGCCTTTTTCTAATTGCTCCATCATCGGGGAACTATAATAAAGTTCCCCACCGTAAAACAGCTGCAAATCAGGTAACTGCTCTTTGACCTGAGCTTTAACCACTAAAAAATGACTCAATATGGTTTCTTCAGGTGTTTCAAACATGCCTTTTCGCCTGTGAGAGGTTGCAACAACTTGACGAACCCCTTGACGATAGGCTTCTTTTAAAAGGTTTAATGACTCATCAAGGGTTTTAGGACCATCATCAACGCCATAGATAATATGCGAATGAATGTCAATCATCCACGACCCTCCAACACATCCAGCATTGCTTGTTTAGTTTGAGCAACACTGGCTTCATCTAGACTCACCATATAAAGTGCAGCATTTGGCATGGCATAAGATGGCAACTGCCCCGTCGAGCCATAACCTGTCACTGCCTGAGAAGTCACCTGATATTGACCACCGCTATCTAGCTGACCATTTGCCAAATCCATCATGGTTGACAGCGGCATATCTGTCTGAACAGAGCCGCTCAAGCCGTCAATCAAACTCTGATATTTTCCGATAGATTCCAGCGAAGCCAACTTGTTGATCAAGGCTGAAATAACCTTCATTTGATTTTTCCCACGGTCGTTGTCGCCACCTTGTAAACTATAACGCTCACGAACAAAGGTTAAAGCTTGTTCTGCATTTAGCTGAATGCTGCCGACTGGAAAATGAGACCCTCCTGCCGTAAAAGCTTGATCATTGTCGACTTCAATCCCTCCGACTAAGTCAATCAGCTCAACAAAGGAGGTAAAATTAAGACGAACATAGTAATCAATCGGCAGACCATAGAGATTCTCAAGTGTTTGAACAGAGGAGCCAACACCATAGATACCTGCGTGTGTCAGTTTATCAGACTGACCGTT
Organism: Streptococcus sp. E24BD; assembly: GCF_041807825.1. Taxonomy (NCBI): domain Bacteria; kingdom Bacillati; phylum Bacillota; class Bacilli; order Lactobacillales; family Streptococcaceae; genus Streptococcus; species Streptococcus sp. E24BD. The sequence continues at coordinate 20,491 of NZ_JBGTZB010000019.1, forward strand.
TCCACCACCTGCGATTGGCACATAGGCATCGCGCGGCGTTGTTGTCAGAAGCACTTTTTTGGTTTGACGATTGACAGTCATAATGATGTTAACATCTGAACGTGAAACACCTGAAATAGGTCCATAAGAGTCGATGCCGCTGATATAGATGTTGAAGGCATCGCCATTTGTTACTGTTTGTTTAGGTGGTGTGGGAGTTTCAATTTTTGTGCCGTAAAGGGTTCTAATCTTGCTTGTAAACTCGGAATCAACTGCCTCCAAAAGCGGGATGTAGGCTTGATTGAGTGCCATCGCTTTTGAGTGGTCTGACATAATCTGGTTGTAAGCCGTTTGATAAGCATCAACCGTGTCAACGTTTGGTGTCAGTGACTTCTCAGCTTTGAGATTGGCTAACAATTTATCAAGATTTGCCGCGTCATTAGCAGGTGCAAGAAGGCTTGTGACTTGGCTGATGTCCGTCAGCGGGCTATCGTTTGCTACGATAACGGTCATCTCAACCTGTGAGAAGCTCGCGGTTTGATTTAATTGTTTTGATAAGTCAATAGCTGAATGGGCAAAGAAAATCCCTGCACCAACTAGTAAGCTAGACAAAAGCAAGAGAACACTATTAAATAGTTTGGCTCTTTTCGTTACGATAAGCAACAAGCCTAGGCAAAAAACAAGAAAGAGAAGACCTATGACTATCCAGTTAACCGAACGGAAGTCCAGAAAATTATAGGTTACTATTAAAAAAGCAAGATAAGCGCTCGCCAAAGTGTATAAAGCTAGTAAAAACAAATTAAACAGATTGGTTAATCCATTTGCAGACTTTGCTTGGCGATGCCGTTGTGAACGCTTATTCATCAATTCTCCTATTCATTATTTTATACTCATTTGAATTATAGCACCTTGTAACATTTTTTACAAGTCATTTATCGTCTAAAGCACTATGTCTCTTTTGTAAACGCATTACCGCCAACAAATGTTTTCCTTAGAAAGACACAAAGAACGCTACTGCTGATAAGGAAAGTAGCAACTCCTGACACCAGACAAAACTAGATAACTAAAAAAACAGATACAGCAATCAAATAATGTTCGTTTTTAGGTGTCGCAACTAAAAACACAGAAACAATTGTTTATTGCTTCTGTGCTTGAGTATTTATCAGAGAAATTCGTTAATCAAGCCACCGATACCTGATGTGTTGTTGGATTCGGTCGTGCCGACAAAAGTACCTAGATGACTAGCAAAGGTGCCTAAATTAAGACTTTGCACGTAGATGTCTCCTGTCCCACGGAAAGTGTTAACTACCCCTTCGCCTGTACCGACTGACTGCAGCCAGCCGTTTTCTAGGTGAATATGGTAATCAAGACTAGTGCTCCAAGCAACCACATGGGCGTTATCGATGGTCATTTCTTGATTGGTTAGGCTGATTTTTTTGATAGAACCGAACGCATTCGCTAGTAAAATCCCTTGCCCCTGTGTGGTCATGACAAAGAAACCGCCTTGCCCACCAAAGAGGGCACGACCAACACTCTGGCGCTCAAGGGTATAGTGCGCTGAGCCATCCATGGCTAGAAAGGCACCGTCATTGAGACGGTACTGCTCTGCTCCCAATTCTAATGCAATCACCTGACCAGGCATCGACGGAGCAATAGCTAACTTGCCATCATCCGCCGACGAAATTGCCTGCGTGATAAAGGCGGACTCACCTGACACCATAGAACGCCCCACTGCCTTAATCAACTTCCCAAGACCACTGCCTTGGGCATTGATCTTGGTGTTGAGACTGATGCTTGGAGTGTGATAAACCATGCTGCCACGTTGAATATAGGCAGACTCACCGCGTTCTAGAGCGATTTCGACCAGCGGAAAATTTTCGTTGCTAGAAATGGTGTAATTCATGCGATTGTCTGACATGATAAATCTCCTTTGTTTGATGTTGTTGATACAGAAATTATACCGCTTTCTTTTTTTGTTGTCAAACAGTAATCACGACCCTTTTATTAACTTAGACTTTCCTCAATCGCTTCATGGACAAACTGGGCAGTCCCTTTACCAGCTGCTTGGTCAATGGTCTGGGTGAAGCGGTTGTCCTGGGCATACATCGTGCCAAGTCCTCGTAAAATTTCTGATGTGCAAGGGTAATAATGTTCAGAAATCGTATCTTGCAGTCGTTTAACCTGCTCTTGCACCGCAGGGGCTGTAACAGCCAAGTCTCTCAGCTTCCCAAACTCTACAAAAACCGTCATCAGCTCATGATGACTGGTCTGCCAATCGTCAGCGGCTGTTTTGGCAACAAAGTCTTGGTAGGCTTGAGTATTGCCCCAACGGTTTTGAGCTTCTTCTTGAAGCTGTTTGAGTTCTTCCTGGTTAAAAATGTCTAGTGTCATGGTACCTTCTCCTTTGATTAAGTCCTTGGTGAGCGATAGGAGCTTGTCCAAGCGCTCACGTTTGAGTTCCAATAGACGGACATGCCCCCTTAGCATCGTCTGCTTCACCGCTGGTGGGCCATCTAGTAGCTCCGCTATGGTTTTCAGAGGAAGCTCTAACTCACGAAAGAGCAAGATGTCTTGCAAGCGCATCAAGGCCTTATCGTCATAAAGCCGATAGAGACTTGCAGTCACTTGACTTGGACGCAAAAGCCCAATCTCATCATAATAGTGCAGGGTGCGTACGCTCACCCCTGTCAGTCGACTGACCTCTTTGACTGTTTTCATGACAGATGTCCTCCTTGATACCCATTCTACACCCTGACGTGACGTGAGTGTCAAGCTTTTTTGAAAATAAATAAACAAAGTCTAGTTTTTTCCTCCTCAATCTGCTATACTGGTCAAAACAAAAAGGAGGCTCTGCTATGTTCCCTAAAAAACCATTGACAAAAGGTTCCCACATCCGCGTGCTTAGCCCATCTAGCTCCATCCATCGTCTAGGGGGCTTCGAAGCGAACCTAGCTGCTAAAGAGCGCTTGGAAGCCTTGGGCTTTCATCTGTCCTTTTCGTCCCATTATCTGGTACCTGCTGATGCGCTGGACTCAGCCCCGATTGCCGATCGGGTAGCGGACTTACACGAGGCCTTTGCGGACGAGTCGGTGGATGCGATTTTGGCGACGATCGGCGGCAGCAATGCCAATGAGCTCTTACCTTATCTGGACTATGCGTTGATTGCCCAGAACCCAAAAATCCTCTGTGGCTACTCGGATACAACAGCCCTCCTCAATGCCATCTACGCCAAGACAGGGCTTGTGACCATCATGGGCCCCAGCTACTCGAGCTTCAAGATGGTGGAGGGACAGCCCTACCAAACGGCGTCTTGGCTAGCAGCGACCAGCCTTGCCCCTTACGACCTAACGCCTAGTCCTGAGTGGTCCAGTGATGCCTGGTATGACCCTAGCCTACCACGCCAGTTTTTCCCAACAGCTTGGAAGGTTTATGCCCATGGCAGAGCTGCTGGCACAGCCATCGGTGGCAACCTGTCGACCTTCGGTCTCTTGCGTGGCACCCCTTATGCCCCACAGCCAGACCGCTATGTGCTGTTCTTAGAAGAGGCCGAAAGTGATGATTACATCGAATTTAATCGCCATTTGGCAGCCATTCTCCAAGCCTATCCTAACCCTCAAACCGTCTTGATTGGACGCTTTCCCAAGGAATGTCAGATGACGGAAGAGACCCTTCTCTACATTCTGGACAAGCACCCTGTCCTCAAGACCATCCCAGTGCTTTATGACTTGGACTTTGCCCACACCCAACCGCTCTTTAGCCTGCGGATTGGTGGGCAGGTGACCGTGGACACGTCAAATCTGAGCATCCGATTTGATTAGATTGCAAAAAATCCGCCACAGAGCGGATTTTTAGTTTGTGTATACTCAAAGAAAATCAACATCAGACGAGGTCAAATTCTACAAGTTATCAACTACAGATTGCGCTAACTCAGTCGTTGAGGCAGTGTCATCTTCAACACTTATCCGTCACAGGGGAGTTGACGACGGCTGGCGAGAGAGAAAGAGCGTATCAATCTGGCTGCTGTCCATCGTGGGCTTGCCAGAGGCAGTCGGTCAGCTGGAAATTGCTAAAGCAGGCAGTAAAGCGAGAGTCTTCTGGGCTGCAAGCATAGACGCCGAAGGAGACCTGCTTGCTGGCAGCTGCCATGTGGCAAATCCGCATCTGGTGGAAGCGGATGCCGTCCAGAGAATACTCGATTTTGAAGTCGTCCTGTCGTCTGCTCAGGCGGTAGACGACCTGTTTGGTCGTGGTTGGAAACTCGGCGGTTGCCCAGTCGGAATAACCGCCGTTGGTCACGACACTGCCTAAGTGTTGAAAATCGTCGTTTTCATATTCTACAGACGCTTTTAACCAATTCTGCTCGCTTTTTCATTTCAAGGCTCGCACCTTCCACAGTCTTTCCCTAGACTGTGGAAGCTATCCTGATAGAGGACGATGCCTGCTTGGTCAAAGCGGTGATGGCTGTCCTTAAAGTCGACGGTGACGGTAAAGGAGAAAAAGGGGTCATCCGTTGTCATCTGAAAGAGTGGCGCGTTGTCGTTTTGGAAATGGTAGTAGGTCCGTTGCCAGAGATCGGTGTGGGGCTGGGTGGTCAGGGTCAAGCTGTCCTCCTTGACTGTCCAATTCTCAGGCTCTCGTGTCCATGAAAAAGCGGTTAGAGCCATTTTATTCTCCTGTTAAAATAGCTAGGGTTTGATAGGGTTGCAGGGTAAGGTGTGCACCGAGATCGGTCGACCCATAGTTGCTGATGAGGACACATCCTGCTTGATAAGTAGCAGCTAAGTCCAAGGTCACATTTTCAGCAAAGAAGTTATTGAGCACCAGCAAGCTCTGTCCATCCAGCTGCCGCTCAAAGGCGTAGACCTTGTCGCTGTCGGTGTAGGCAGCTCGGTAATCTCCCTCTGATATGATAGGGTATGCTTTTCGGAGTTGAATGAGTTTTTGGTAGAAAGGGAAAATCTTGCCTGTTTTTTCGGTTTCGACATTGATGGTCTCATAGGACTTGCCGACCTTGAGCCACGGAGTAGCGGTGGAGAAGCCTGCATGTTCACTACTATCCCACTGCATCGGTGTGCGTGAATTATCACGGGACTTGGCCTTGATAATGGCAAAAGCTTCCGAAGGCAGCTTGCCATTTTCCAAGAGCATGGCATAGGCGTTGAGGCTCTCCACATCCACGTAGTCGGACATGGCGTCATAATCAGGATCCAGCATGCCAATCTCCTCGCCCATGTAAATGTAGGGGGTGCCACGAGAGAGGTGAATAGACGCCGCCAGCATGGTCGCTCCCTCTTCACGGAAGTTGTCCACATCCACAAAGCGATTGAGGGCACGGGGCTGGTCGTGGTTGTTGTAGAAGAGGGCATTCCAGCCATTGCCTGCACTCATGCCTTCTCCCCAGTTGTGAAAGAGCTCTTGTAAGGCCTTGAAATCAAAGTCCATAATGGTCCATTTTTGCCCGTCCTTGTAGTCCACCTTAAGGTGGTGGAAGTTAAAGGCCATAGCCAGCTCCTCCCGCTCTGGGGCAGTGTAGAGGATGCAGTTGTCAATGGTGGTCGCAGACATCTCGCCCACCGTCATAAAGCTGGGGTCAGTGCCAAAGCTAGCTTGGTTGAGGGCGTGGAGGTAGTCGTGGGTGATGGGGCGATCGGTGTAAGCAGGTTTGCCGTCGTTTATCGGGCAGTCCTCTAGCACCTCGTCCTTGCCGATGAGGTTGATGACATCAAAGCGGAAGCCTTTGACGCCCTTGTCCTTCCAGAAATTGACCACCTTGAACAGCTCCTTGCGGACATAGGGATTGCGCCAGTTGAGATCAGCCTGCGTCTCGTCAAAGAGGTGGAGGTAGTATTTTCCTGTATCGCCAAAAGGCGCCCAGGCAGAGCCACCAAACTTTGATACCCAGTCGGTCGGCTGGTCTCTCAAGATAAAGAAATCTTGGTAAAAAGCATCGCCAGCCAAGGCTTTCTGAAACCACTCGTGTTCGGTTGAGCAGTGATTGAGCACCATGTCCAGCATAAAGTCGATGCCCAGCTCTTTACCTCTAGCAACCATCTCCTCAAAATCGGCCATGGTTCCAAAAAGCGGATGAACTGCCGTGTAGTCAGCAACATCATAGCCGTTGTCCCGCTGAGGGCTAGGGTAAAAGGGATTGAGCCAGACCATATCAATGCCTAGCTCCGCCAAATAAGGGAGTTTGTCGATGATGCCACGCAGGTCGCCGATACCGTTACCAGTCGTATCTTTGTAGGATTTGGGGTAAATCTGGTAGACCACCTTTGTCTTATCCAGTGTCATGAAGTGTCCTTTCTTTTTTGAAAAATAGCAGAGCAGGTAGTTGACCACATCATGGTCCAAACCACAAAAAACAAAATATTAAACGATAAAAATTGACAAATAAGAGAAAATTCTGTAAACTAGAAATGTAAGCGAATCTGAACTTGTTTTTCGTTAGAAAGGAGAACGATAAAATCGAAAAACAGCCCTATCTGACTAAATACAATCGGAGGAAAACAATGATACCATCAGCAAAAATAGGCAAACTTTTAGCCGCTTGCTTCATCACATCATTAGCTCTCGCACCCTCTATATCAGCAGATAGCATAACAGTGACCGACCGCTATCAACCACGTGCCATGGTTCTTGACGATCCAGGATACAGAAGTGGATGTTGGAAATATTTGTACACCATTGAATCTTATAGCTATTATCAACATACTGGAACAGGTAGACGAACTAGTCTACAGACGACATCGACAGTTAATTACACGGTCAATACCGTAATAAGTGGCTGGGCAACTCATTCAAGTTCTTGGCCTATTCCAACATACAATCCTGCTTTTGCTGGCTTAATGGGAGGGTGTCCATGATATCAACTAATAAACTAAAATCTCACAGCGATTGGCAGTATTGGCTCAACAACCAGCTAAACTTGCCCCTAAACCAAGCAGAGCAAATAGCCCTCACTAGATCCATAGACCAGCTCGAAACAGGAGACTACCTCCCCAAAGTCGTCCAGCAACTCAAAGACAAACTAGCCCCGCTGGCCTGGGACGGCAACCTGTCCCAGCATGGTCTAGCCCTCTACACAGAGGTCTGCCGGCGCATGCCGACAACAGGGGCTTCCAGTTGGTGGAATCGCTTCATCAGACCACGCCGATAAAATAACTTGAAACCTTATGACCTATGTATTCACATCTCAGCACGCCCCTGACTGGCTAATTCGTGTCCACTCTTTGTCATATGCCCTTGCAATACCAACCGTATTACTCTTTCTTGATTGAACTCAAGCTTGCCTAGTCAACCGAACACTTCGATTACGAATACAAGTTCTTAGTTTGAAATAAAGTAGCAGTTTTATCATTTGGCGAAACTGCTACTTTTTTATAATCATCTGATGATCCTTTAACAGTAACCAGCTGTCAGCAAGTGCTCACCATGAGCAATAGCACGCGGCAAATCACCGATAACAGTGATATTAAATTGCTCTGTATTGGTCACGATGATCGGCGTTTCTGTAATCAGACCAGCAGCTGAGATGACCTCTTGGTCAAAGCTGATGAGCTTATCTCCAGCTGCCACTCGGTCGCCTTGCTTGACGTGGGCCTCGAACCCTTTACCCTCTAGGGTAACCGTGTCCATACCGATGTGGATAAGCAACTCAATCCCATCATCGGTTGTTAACCCAATGGCATGTTTGGTCGGAAAGAGCACAGATACCGTACCAGCTACAGGCGCTGTCAACAGACCTTGACTCGGTTCAATCACCACACCTTGTCCCATTAGCCCTTGGGCAAAGACAGGATCAGTTGCCGTGTTAAGAGCCTTGACCTGACCTGCTAAGGGGCTTTGGACAAGGATATCCTTACTTGCAACCTTAGCAGGACTAGGCTTTTTTACAGTCACCTCACGGTCTGCCTTAGCCTCGTCTTCTGACTTGGTCAGGATACCAGCCTTACGGAAGAAGAAGGTCAACACAATTGGGACAGCGATGGCAACAGCCATTGCTACGAGGAAAGCTCCCCAGTATTGCGCTTTAATCGCTAAGATACCTGGCAAACCACCGACACCGATGGAATTAGACTGAATGCCTAAGGTTGTTGACAAGAGACCTGCAAGACCAGAACCTGCAAGACCTGCAACAAATGGGTAAACGTACTTGACGTTAACACCAAAGAGGGCTGGTTCAGTCACGCCAAGGTAGGCTGAGATAGCTGCTGGAAGCGAAATTTGAGCTTCTTTTTCATTGTTGCGGTTCATGAAGTAGTAACCAAGCACTGCTGAACCTTGCGCAATGTTTGACAAAGCAATCATCGGCCAGAGACCTGTACCACCAGCATCTGCAATCAACTGCGTGTCAATGGCATTGGTCATGTGGTGAAGACCAGTGATGACAAACGGTGCATAAAGCGAACCAAAGATAAGACCGAACAAGGCTTTCAAGGGACCAGTCAAACCAGCTAAAACAATGGTTGACAAGCCTTGACCTAACCACCAGCCAAATGGTCCCAATACGGTGTGTGCCAAGATAAGCGCTGGAAGCAAGGACAAGAATGGCACGAAAATCATAGAAATCACTTCTGGGATACGTTTACGCCAGAAAATTTCAAGGTAAGATAGGGACAAACCAGCCAAGAGAGCTGGGATAACCTGAGCTTGGTAACCAATACGGTTAATTGTAAAGCTACCAAAGTTCCATACCCACTCCTCAGCAATGACAGAAGCATCTGTGCCAGGCACTGCGTAGGCATTGAGCAATTGCGGTGACACCAAGCAGATACCAAGGACGATGCCAAGGATTTGAGAGGTTCCCATCTTACGCGTAACAGACCAAGTAATCCCTACAGGCAAGAAGTGGAAGATCGCTTCACCTGGTAACCAAAGGAAATGGTTAACCCCATTCCAGAATGGAGAAACTTGTGTGATGGTGTTCCAGACAGGATTACCATCTGCGTCAAATACAGGCTTGCCGTCTGCCATGGCTTGACCTAGCCATTCCATGCCGACACCTTCAAGCAGGTTACGGAAACCTAAAATCAAACCGCCGACGATGATGGCTGGTAAGATTGGGGTGAAAATCTCTGCCAACATGGTCATGACACGCTGGATAGCGTTTTGGTTGCTTTTAGCTGCTGATTTAGCAGCTTCTTTTGAAACGCCTTCGATACCAGATACGGCAGTGAAGTCGTTGTAGAAAATCGGCACATCATTACCGATAATCACTTGGAACTGACCAGCGTTGGTAAAGGTTCCTTTGACCGCTGGGATAGCTTCGATAGTCTTGATGTCTGCTGCTTTATCATCTTTTAAAACAAAGCGCATACGGGTGGCACAGTGGGTAACCGCTGTGATGTTCTCTTTACCGCCAACAGCTGCTAACAGCTGTTTCGCGTCTTCTTGGAATTTTCCCATTATCTTTGTGCGCTAGATAACTAGCTCCTCCTATTTTTTTGAAAAAGGTCGTACAACTTTTTACACCCTCATTGTAACCGACAACAAAATTGTCTGCAAGTTGTTTGGTGCTATTTTTTGACTTTTTTGTTAAAATAAGATAACTTGTCTGGAAAAACAACAACATTTGAAAGAGAATGCTACGTTTATGAAAAAATATGAGATTATTTTCAAAAAGTTGGAACAAGACATTCTAACAGGCCATCTAGCGCCAGGAGATTATCTACCAACAGAAATCGAACTCAGCCAGCACCATCAGGCCAGCCGAGACACTGTCCGGAAAGCTCTGCAATTGCTCACCGATACTGGTCTCATCCAAAAAATGCAGGGTCGCGGGACCCAAGTCAGCAAGCGAGAGCGGTTCAACTTTCCGGTATCTGATCTCATCAGTTACCAAGAATTGGTCACAAACTTTGGCATCAATTCAACGACACGGCTGGTTAGTATCGACAAGGTCATCATTGACGACAAACTCCACACACTGACAGGCTTTCCAAAACACACCATCATCTGGCGGGTCACTCGCCAGCGCATCGTTGATGGTGTTGCCGCAGTGGTCGACATCGATTACCTCCTCAAGCGTCTAGTCCCTGAGATGACACGAGAAATAGCCGAGCGGTCAATTTATGCCTATCTGGAAAATCAATTAAACCTTGACATTGCCTCTGCCCAAAAAGAGATTACCATCGACCATGTCACCGAAAGTGATAAACGGTTGCTTGACTTAGGCAAGGATGCCCACGTCGTTTCTGTCAAGTCACAGGTCTTTTTGGCAGATGGACAACAGTTCCAATTCACCGAGAGCCGCCATAAACTGGAAAAGTTCAGATTTGTTGATTTAGCCAAGCGAAAGCGATTATAGCTTAAGACGAAACAGGAGGCATTTCTGCCTCCTGTTTCGTCTTATTTTTCGGTCAATAGCTGCGCTTCTAACATGGCTTGGTGCCTAGGAGAGTATTTTTATTAATCTTTTTTAACTTAAAATAGTGCTAACTATCAAGTATATTTCCCATATTGGCACGAAAGCTCTCCGTAACGGTATAACTACCATAAACTATATCTTGATGTTAGATGCTATTATACTATAAGAAAAAGTGGCGAATGCCACTTTTTATAAAACTAATATAGATTTTCCCATTGCGTAATAGAGTTCGGAAGAACAGCCTTATACTGTGTATAAAACTCCATTAATTCATCATTAGAAATACAAATAATATTATTCAACTTTTCAGCATTTGAAATACCAGGAGCAAATAAGTAAACTACATATCCACTATTGATATATTCTGCATAATCCATAGCATTTAATGTCGGAGCTTTTCTTCCCTTTACTTGTACAACTGCCTTTCCCTGCTTCTCAGGATTTCTAGACATCAATTCACACTCAATCTTAATGGTTGTTGATTTATTGGCTATAGAATTGGACAAGACGTAATAATCTTTAGTAATCTGTAAGTAAGAAATAACTAGCTCTTCCAAATCAAAATCTGGCAGATTATCTAAAATATTTCCTTTTAACTTATCAACTGTGTAATGTGTCCTACCCGAAGCAGTATTAAAAACGGATTTCGAGTACTCGATTATCAATTTATCCCAAATCCTTTGACTAGTACCTCCTCTAGCTCGGTTAAAAGCAGCTTTAATTTGTCCTGGAACTTGTGTCCCAACAAGATAAGCCTCAACCGGAACAACTGCTCCAATATCTAAATCAGTATCATGGTAAGCTTCTGCTACTCCTTTTGCTCGACAAATCCAATAAACACCATCTAAGTCTCTTGTCCAAAATAAATCATCAATACTAGCTTCTTTAAAAATATTTAATACGGGCGGTGTACGTTTAACATATTCTCTAACAGTATGATAATAATCTTGATAGGTTAAAATCTCATTCTCAACTTTTTGATAGACATAACTCCAACCAATCGCTAAATACTGACGTTCTCCTTTCAAACAAAAATCAATCATCTTCGCTCGATAACGGTCATCTGTCTTCAAATGAATGCGTGTAATATAGTTCATCATCTCTATTCCTCCCTTTGTATTTAAATACCTAGAATTCGCTTGATAGTTTGGATCGCATCATCCAAGCTGTGACAATAGCTAACACTTTGCCTGATGTGATCAATCTGAAAATCAGATACAAACATCGAGGTTGTCAGAGTTTGCTTATCTCAAGAATTAGAAACGGTAAAAGTATAATCACCATTCCATTCTTTTTTAACCACTAATGAAATCATTCCTATTCTCCTTCCTAGATTATAACAGCGATTTACGCTATTGCCGATCTGCTAAAAAATGCTTGAAGATCTTTTGCTGTTGAAATTTTTTGAGTGCTCTGTAATTCCTGACAGATAGCCTTAAAAATAACCTGAATACGGTACGGATAATCGAGGTGTTCTAGGTCTAGTTGATACTGTTTCGCAATACCTTTAGAACTTGTTTTTCTCTTCCATTCAGGATGTAGTTGTGTGACCATTTGCCCAGTGTCCAACCTTGGCACTTCCAGTTCTGGCAAGCTGCACTCTTGCATCTTTTCAGCCAACATCCCAAATACATAGACAGCATTATGACAAACGAGAACTGTATCTTGGCAAAAGTGTACTAGACCTTGTAGGGCTTCTGTCAAGCTAACTGCGTCCTTGAAATCCGCCTCTGTTATCCCTGTAAGTTCCCGAGTGAAGTCGGATAGGGGCTGGCTGGGCTTGATAAAAACTTGATAATGTGCCAAGTTCTCAGACAAGGTAAAAGTCACAGCAGAAATTTTTATCAGGTCACATTCCCAGGATAGTTTAGCAAACTGCTTACTATTTTCCCTGTTCTTCTCTAAGCATCCCACAGGACTAAGCAACTGATCTTCTATGGTTACAACTGTAAAGACAGTCTCTGACAACAGTGTTTTCGGCATAAGGTACCTCTTTTCTTCTTGATGATACTAGAATATCAAATTAGATGGACAAAAATCGTCCATCTATTTATTTTTATATAACTGCTGCATCTCATCAATCAATTGTCGCAGCTCATCTACCAAAGGTTGAGGGGACAAAACTTTGAGGGACGCTCCTTGGCTGAGCAACCAGCGTTTGAGACCTGGAGTATCCTGGGTATGTACTTCTAGCATTGCGCTGCCATTTCCCAAAGAAAGAAGCCTCGCATCAGGAAACTGATCAAGGACAATGGTAGGATCGGCACCAAATAGTAACTTGACCCTAATATCTTTTCCAAGAAAGGCGTCAACGTGGCGATTGCGGACGTCACCATCACGGAATTTCCGACCATAGGACAGGGAAGGTTTTCCCTCATCAGAAGGGAACCATGAGAGGATTCGATCTAGCTTAAAGGTCGTATAGGTCTGATGAAACAGATGATAAGCCACCAAATAAAAATAGTGGTTGTCATAGTAGAGCGAAACAGGAAAAATCGTGTGCGACTTGGCTTGATCGCGATAAGGCGACTTGTAGACAATCGTCATAACCTGTTCTTTGTAAATCGCTTGCGACCATTCCCAAATCTTCTCAATCCTATCCTGCTCGTCACTCAAGGGAGTGTAATTCAAAAGCTCACTAGCAATCGTAGCCTGAATCTCTTGACGCTCTTCTTTGCTTACCAGACCAAGCAAGCTATCAAGCAAAGCTTTGTTTTCTGCCTTGTTCAGGGCTCGATTTTCCAGTAAAATCTTGGTAACGATTAGAATATCCTTCTTGTTAAACAGAGATTTTCCCTTGAGGTAGCGGGTGTGATGCTTGGCATCATAGACCAATTCTCCCGCTATCATGGGCTGGGTATCTATAAAGTCACTCAAACGAGAAAAGTCTCTCTGAATCGTTTTCGGATCCACTTCAAACTCATCCGCTAACTGAGCTTTCGTTAGGTGAGCTCCAGCCTGTAAACGGATAAAAATGCTCAATAGCCGCTCTTGGTCGTTCATAATCTGCTCCTCTTGAGGCTATTATATCATATTTCATCGTTCTCAAAGACCTTCTAAATAAAGAATCTCAACAATAACATACAAACTTAGGTTGCAGAATTGAAAGATAAAAACAAATCATTCCTATACACATTCAAAAAACTTTAAGTAAACAACTCCTTAAAATATTATCCAACAAAAAAGTAGCTCTTCAAAGCTACTATTTTTGGTCTTCCACCTTTTCAATACACCACGCCACCAACTCCTCCAAGCGCTCGATTTGATCGGTCATGTGAAGGTAGCCGATCACCGCTTCAAAGCCCGTCGAGACCTTGTAGGTGACAATGTCTGTGTTCTTGGCCTTGGTTTGGCTGTTGGCGTTGCGCCCACGCTTATAAATCTCGATTTCTTTTTCGGTCAATAGCTGCGCTTCTAACATGGCTTGAACCAGCATGGCCTGTGCCTTGGCGGACACATAGTGGGTTGCTAGGCGGTGCAGCTGGTTAGGCTTGGTCTGCCCAGTCATGATGAGGTGGCGGCGAATGTACATGGCGTACACAGCATCTCCCTCAAAAGCCAAGGCAATCCCGTTGATCAGATTGACGTCTACTGGTCTAGTCACGCGTCCACCTCACCCCATCCTTGGTATCCAAAAGCTTAATGCCTCTGCGAGCCAATTCGTCCCGAATGCGGTCTGCGGTAGCAAAGTCACGGTTGGCACGTGCTTCCTGCCGCTCGGCAATTAGCGCTTCGATAGCACTGTCGAGGACTTCCTCTTCAAAGACGATGCCAAAGACCTCCAGCATGGCCGCAAAGGCTGTCTTGACAGCTGGTGTGTAGTTGCCTGAGTTGATCCACTTAGCCAGCTCGAAAACAACCGTAATGCCGTTGGCGGCATTGATGTCATCATCCATGCTGTCTGTGAAGCGAGCGACAAAGTCCGCCAACACTGCCTCGTCAGCTGTCGCTGTCAGAGGCTGGGTATAGGCATTTTTCAGGTACTTAAGGTTAACTTCAGCATCATAGATGGCTTTTTCCGAAAAGTTAATCGGCTTTCTATAATGCTGGGTCGCTAGGAAGAAGCGCAAGACCTGACCATCAATCTTATCCAACAAGTCACGGGCAAAGACAAAGTTACCTAGCGACTTGGACATCTTTTCATTGTCCACATTGACAAAGCCATTGTGGAGCCAGTAGTTGGCAAAGGTGTGTCCTGTCTTGCACTCACTTTGGGCGATTTCGTTGGTATGGTGCGGAAACTCAAGATCAGCTCCTCCACCGTGGATATCAATCGTATCCCCCAGTAGCTCTGTCGCCATGACCGAGCACTCGATGTGCCAGCCTGGTCGACCTGCTCCCCAAGGACTATCCCATGAAATCTCACCTGACTTGGCAGACTTCCAGAGGGCAAAATCCAGCGGATTTTCCTTGCGGGCTGTTTCCTCGTCAGTCCGACCACTAGCACCGATTTCGAGGTCAGCGAGGGTTTTATTGGCTAGTTTGGCGTAGTTAGTGGCCTTCTCGACACGGAAGTAAACATCCCCATCTGCCTCATAAGCGCAGCCATTTCCCAAAAGCACCTCGATAAAGGCAATAATCTCGGCCATATAGTCCATGACGCGAGGGTTCTTGGTCGCAGGCTTGACAAAGAGCTGGGCAGTATCTTCCTTAAAAGCGGCGATGAACTGGTCAGCCAACTCCTTTGGCGTCATTTGGCTTTCCGCAGCCGCCCTTATAATCTTGTCGTCCACGTCGGTGAAGTTGCTGATGTAGGTGACGTCGTAGCCACGGTACTCCAAATAGCGGCGAATGGTGTCAAAAGCGACCGTCGATCGGGCGTTGCCGATGTGAATGTAGTTGTAAACCGTCGGTCCGCAAACATACATCTTGACCTTTCCCTCTTCCAAGGGCAAAAAGTCACGCAAGCTGCGGGTCATGGTGTCGTAGAGTTTAATCATATAGTCCTCATTCATTCTTTTGAAAAATAGCAGAGCGAGTTCGTTTTTAGAGTGCTGATAGGCTTGTTACTCCTAGCAAGACCAATAATCACACAATGCTGAAGAGCCCTCAGCAGCAGAAAAGGGAATGTGAACAACATTTAGGCTTCCTGCTTCTCTATAAATGCTTTCTTTTCCCATTATAACACAAAACCCTGCACCATGACAGGTGCAGAGGGTTCTTTACATCGCTAAATATCTCGCTATCACCAACGCCACGTCAAAGAAGGTCAGGACATCTGCGGTGCGCTCGTCTGCCCGCTTGTCCCACTGGTTGCTGGTATGGTCAACGTAGTCCGCTGTGTAGAAAAACTGGTAGACCTTGGCTTGTCGATACTGCGCCCACGCCATGATAGCTGAGGCCTCCATGTCCACCACCGTCGCTCCAGCCGCCAAGCGCCTCTCCACCTTGTCCGCCGTCTCGCGGTAAAAAGCGTCCGTCGTCCAGCTCTTTGCCCGCACATGTGGGATCCCTGCGGCATCTAAGGCCTTTTCCATGGTCAATAGCAAAGCTGGATCATAGGCAATCTCATCGCTAGCAGGAGCGTAGTGGTAGCTTGTCCCCTCATCCCGTAGGGCAGAGGCTGGCAAGATAATACGGTCAGCCTTGAGCGACTTGTCCAAGACCCCACACGAGCCCAGAACGATAAAGTGTTCAAATCCAAATGCCTTTAACTCCTCCAACTGACCAACTGCCATCGGAGCTCCAACTACCGCCAGCATGACAGCAACCTGAACCCCATCGTGTTCGTAAAGGTAGATGGGATTGTGCCCGTTGATGCTGTTCATATAGCCAATCTGCCTGACACCTGCCATCTGACGCACCCGCTCTACGATTTCCCCATTAAACGAGTAAATCAAGGTCGAGCAGACCTCATCCACACGATGGCTGAGCCCTAGATTATCTGGTTCGATAACCGCAGGAATCGGATTAAATTCCGTTAATAACATACTTCTCACCCCTCCACATTTACTCTATCTTACAACTCCGATGACTGGTGACTGCTTTCTTTCAGCTGTTCCAGTTTAGACGTGTAATAGAGCGACTCACGTTCCTCCTCAATTTGATGAATGACCAGATCATCTTTTTTACCGTGCACCCGAACGACACGTGCTGGAACACCGACAACCGTCACATCAGCAGGAACATCGGCAAGCACCACAGAAGCCGCTCCCACTTTAGCATTTTCCCCAATCTCTATCGGACCAATCAGTTGCGAATGAGCCGAAATCAAGGCCCCTCGCCGTATGGTCGGGTGACGCTTACCCGTATCTTTCCCCGTGCCACCAAGTGTCACCCCGTGGTAGAGCATGACACCTTCCTCGATGACAGCAGTCTCACCGATTACCAGACCAGACCCATGGTCAATGAAGACCCCAGCCGCAATCTCAGCTCCTGGGTGAATCTCTATCTGGGTCCAAAACCGCCAGAACTGACTGTGCATACGTGCTAAGAGCTTGAAGTCACGTTGCCAAAGCCAGTGGGACAGGCGATGGGCAGCTAAAGCTTTGACTCCAGGATAGGTCAAAAGAACCTCCGCCGTTGTCCGCGCCGCAGGATCTAGCTGTTTGATGATCGCAATCGTTTTTGCCCACCAGCCCATATCTTCCTCTCCTTTATATCATATCAGTAATCAGTTTAAACCGTGTATCAAAAATGAACAACGTCCACCAGAGAGCTTCAGGATGTTGGCTATTCACTCTGACATCGAGCTAGCTGAACTTACATCCAGACTAAGCTTTCGGCTCTAGCTGTTCCCATAGCAAAAGTTCCATCCCCTCGTCGAAAGGGTTAATGGCAATCCCTGTCGTCTCATCTAGGATATTTTTCCCGGCTGGCGGGGTCTTAAACCGACTCAATTCCCAGACCATAATGACACCTTCTTGTTGACGGAAAAAGCCACCAAAATTCTCATCGTTGTACCATCTCGCAAAGCTGACGAGGTTAGAAAAGACAGGGACGTAGTGCTGCCCTTCTGGATTGGTCATCATGGCAAAAATCCGCACCAGATTACCATCCTCGTCCTTGCGATGATAGGCAGGGATCAGGTAGGTCTTATCCAGTTTATCAGCAGCCTGATTGTCCTCTCCTAACACCCGATTCAGAACCTGCGTGTGGTGATTGACAAAAGTGATCATATCACTGGTCTTAATCAATGTGGAGTTGCCTCCGTCGCCTGACTTCTTCAAGTTGAAGACCAGTCCTGCCAGCTGTTTTTCAATCGCTTCACGCAAGACATCCAGCGCCGAACGATCGACCCAGTTCTGTTGGTTCGCACTGGCTTGCAGTGCTTTAAATTGATTCAAGTCAGCGACATCTGTAAAAACCGGAACAACCTTTTGACCTTCAACCTCGATAGCATAGGGTTTATCACTGGCAAGTACAGTTTCACCATGAAAAGCATTGACCAAACCCAAGGCATCCAAAAAATTAGTCGGGTCAGCGATAAAGGCACGCAGGCGCTTATCTAGTTCCTTGGTTAGTTTTATTTTCATCATATTCTCCTTAAAAAGCGGGAAATGGGCAGAGTTCAGTCATCAGAAACTGGCTCAACACGATTAAGCCTATCTGTTCACTGATGATGACGCTAGAGCTAGCTAAACAGAAACAATGAACAGAACAATCACGCCCAACTTCCCTTATCTTGGTAATGAGTTTAGTTTTCAGCAGAGCCAGTTGCAGGACGGTCAGCTTTTTCACGGCGTGGTTTACGTTCGCCATCCTTGCCTTCTGGTTTTGGCGGACGTGGCAATAAGGCTTTCATAGAGGCATCCACACGACCACGGTCGTCAATCTTGATAATCTTGACATCCACTTCGTCACCGATTTCCACCAAGTCCTCAACACGGTTCACTCGGTTCCATGCCATCTCAGAGATATGCACCATAGCATCTGTTTTATCAAAGAGGTTGACAAAAGCACCAAATTTTTCAATGCGGACAACCTTGGCCTTGTAGACCTCACCGACCTTGGCTTCACGCACCAGACTTGCAATAATCTCCTTGGCACGGTTCATGGCAGCTTGGTCGCTAGAGAAGATGGACACCAAACCGTCTTCTTCGATGTCAATTTTGACACCTGTCTCAGCGATAATCTTGTCGATGGTCTCACCACCCTTACCGATGACCACTTTAATCTTGTCTACATCAATCATGATGGTGTCAATCTTCGGTGCAGTCGGTGCCAATTCTGGACGAACAGCTGGGATAGCCTCGTGCAGCACATCCAGGATTTCAAAGCGAGCTTTCTTGGCTTGTGCCAGAGCTTCTTCCAAAATTTGCGGCGTAATACCCTCAATCTTGATGTCCATTTGCAGGGCTGTAATCCCTTCACGCGTCCCCGCTACCTTGAAGTCCATATCACCAAAGTGGTCTTCCAGACCTTGAATGTCGGTCAAGATGGTGTAGTTGTTCCCATCTGAAATCAGCCCCATGGCAATCCCTGCGACAGGTGCCTTAATCGGCACCCCACCAGCCATGAGCGCCAGCGTGCCTGCACAGATAGAGGCCTGTGAGGAGGAACCGTTGGATTCCAAGACCTCTGCGACCAAACGAATGGCATAAGGGAACTCCTCAAGGCTCGGCAAGACTTGCTCCAGAGCCCGTTCACCAAGTGCCCCGTGACCAATCTCACGGCGACCAGGTGCACCGTAACGTCCAGTTGAACCGACAGAGTACTGCGGGAAATTGTAATGATGCAAGAATCGTTTCTTGTATTCCGGCTCTAAACCGTCAACGATTTGGGTCTCTCCCATCGGAGCAAGGGTCAAGACGGACAGGGCTTGGGTCTGCCCACGCGTAAAGAGACCAGAACCGTGTACCTGTGGTAAAAAGTCCACTTCCGCATCCAGCGGACGGATTTCATCGACACGACGACCATCTGGACGAATTTTGTCCTCGGTGATGAGACGACGCACTTCGGCATGTTCCATGAGCTCCAAGATTTCCGCCACGTCACGCATGATGCGGTCATAGTCCTCATGATCAGCGTAGCGTTCCGCATAGACAGCTGTCACACGCTCACGGACGGCGTTGGTCGCATCTTCACGCGCCAGCTTTTCCTCAACTTGAACAGCAGCTTGGAGATCGGCGTTGTAGGCAGCGATAATCTCTGCCTGAAGTTCAGGATCGACCTGCAAGAGCTCCACATCTGCCTTTTCCTTGCCGACAACGGCCACGATTTGCTCTTGGAAAGCGATTAGTTCTTGGATGGCTTGGTGGCCCAATAGCAGAGCTTCCAGCATGATGTCTTCTGACAACTCTTTAGCCCCAGACTCCACCATGTTGATGGCTTCTTTGGTGCCAGCAACGGTCAGGTCAAGAAGCGATTTTTCCTGCTCTTCCTTGGTCGGGTTGATAATAAAGCGACCATCGACATAGCCCACCTGTACCCCAGCAATCGGTCCATTGAAAGGAATATCTGAAATAGACAGAGCTAGCGAGCTACCAAACATGGCTGCCATTGGAGCGCTAGCATTTTCATCATGGGAAAGAACCGTGTTGATGACCTGCACCTCGTTACGAAATCCTTCGGCAAACATCGGGCGAATCGGACGATCAATCAAGCGAGCGGTCAGGGTTGCATCCGTTGACGGACGACCTTCCCGCTTGTGGAAGCCGCCTGGAAACTTACCAGCCGCATACATTTTTTCCTCGTAGTTGACTTGGAGAGGGAAAAAATCTCCTGTGGACATTTTCTTAGACATAACCGCAGCGGTCAGGACAGTTGAGTTACCGTAGCGGGTCACCACGCTACCATTGGCTTGCTTGGCCAGCTGACCAACCTCAATCACGAGTGGCTGACCAGCAAAGGTTGTTTCAAAAACTTGTTTGGACATGAGTGTCTCCTTATAAATGTAGTATTAAGACACGCCCTTCAATAGACCGGTTCCAATACAACGGCTAGCTATAACGTAGCCGCTTAAGAAGTCAATTCCATTGAGGACAAGGTCTGATACTAGGTTTGCTACAAAGGTCAAGGCAGTTGCTCTGCTATTGCCCCAAAACCACCCTCAACTTTGTATCAAGCCACTAGTATCCCTTTTATTTTACCACAAATTCAACCTTATGAGGCAAAAATAAAAAAGCCCTAACGGACTTTTTTATTAAACGCGTTCAACTTTACCAGATTTAAGCGCACGAGCTGAAACCCAAACTTTTTTCTTTTTACCGTCAATCAAGACAGTTACTTTTTGAAGGTTTGGTTTTACAGTGCGTTTGGTTTGGTTCATCGCGTGTGAACGGTTGTTGCCTGATACAGTCTTACGACCTGTAAAGTAACATACTTTAGCCATTTGTGTTTCCTCCTACGTAGAATATATAAGGATGTGCTAGCACCACATACCCAACCATTCTACCAAAAAAGAAGAAACTTGGCAAGGGGTTAAACTGATTTTTTTATGGCTTAACTGTTCCACCAAAACAATCAGTTTTCTTCTTTTACTCTAACTTAGACGAGAATGTTCGTCAAGCCTAACATAATCCCCTGAGAAGCATAGCGCAATCGTTCCCAAAAACTAAAAGAACGAGATTAACTCACTTAGCAAAAACAGTGACAACAGCATGCTTGTGCGGATTTTCAATGTGTCATCACGACTATTCAGCCCGGTTTAATTCACACTTTTCAAAAATGCTTCAATCCTCGCCTCATAAGCTGCGACATCTGTTTGGAAGGTCTCCGAGTGATCTGCCCCCTTCACGATATAGAGTTCTTTATCGCCCGCTGTCGCCTCATAGTTGTCATAAACCATGTAAGTTGGGACAAAGTTATCATTATCACCGTGGATAAAGAGGGTTGGTAAGGTATTTTTCTGAAGTTGCTTGACTGCGCTAGCTTCGCCATAAGTAAAACCTGCCCGTAACTTAGACAAGGCTGAAACTTGGTACAGGAGCGGAAAAGCTGGTAAGTTATACATGTCTTTGGCTTGAAAAACAAGTTCATCCCAAACACTGGTGTAACCCGCATCTTCGATAATTGCTGTCACCTGCTCAGGCAAGTTGCTCTCACCACTTGCCATCATAACAGTTGCACCCCCCATAGACAAACCGTACAGCACCAGTTCACTCATCGGATTTTCTTCAACCAGAAGCTCTGCCCATCGAATCACATTCAACCGATCATTCCAACCATAGCCGATAAGCTGCCCGTCACTCTCACCGTGAGCGATATTATCCGGCATCAGGACATTGTAGCCTAACTTATGAAAAAGGTAGGCATAAGGCCTCATCCGCGCCTTTGTCTGACCAAATCCATGAACAACGATAACGGTCTTATCTGTTTTCTGCGCTGCTGGAACATACCAGGCCACCTGCTTCAAATTTTGATGGGTCATCTGGCGTTCTTCTTTAGGCAGTTTATCAAAAGCCTCTTGGTAGGCATAAAGGCGGCTATCCGCAGGGGTCTCATCACTAGACACAAACGATTTTTCGCCCCTCACCTGTGCGACATCAAAAAAGTAAAAGCTAGCAGCGACTGAGCCCAAAACTGCTACGACACAGAGAGCTTCTAAAATCTTCAAAAATATGCGTTTTTTCATAAGTTTCATTATAACGGATAATACCATTTTTGAAAAGTGTTATCACTTTTTGCTTTGATAGAACAAATAAAATTCAGTGTCAATGCTAATGAGGAATAGCCCTTATTTTTTGGGAGCATGTGGAAATGTACTGACCCCCAAAAGTTGGACAAGAAATATTATTGAAAGGATTTAATTCTGTACTGCACAGGACTAAGTCCTTTTAATTTTGTTTTGATTCGTTTGTTATTGTAGTAAAAAATATAATCG